>DATLNY010000406.1:0-2585 GCA_035536495.1 Candidatus Saccharimonadia bacterium
GATGAGCTTTCGCATTTCAGGGGCGCCGTACGAGCTTGCGTTTACCGGTGATCCACAGGGCCAGCCCGAAAGCATGGACCGCGGCCGCGACGGACCATGAGTATACGGACCCGGTTCCGGCGTGCGATGTCCGGTAGGTCAGCGCGAGCAGCGGCAACACGAGCACGAGGTTCCAGGCGAGATAGAGCAGCGTCACGCGGGCGTGGCTGCGGCTGCGCCGCGCGAGCCACTGGTAGAGGTGCTCGCGGTGCGACTCCAGGAAGCGTCTGCCCCGGACGATGCGCGAAACCAGCGTTGCAGTCGCGTCGATCGTGAAGGCCGAGCTCAGCACGAGCAGCTGCGGCAGGTCGAGCGCGCCCGATGCGTACGCCCACAGGCTCGCGGCGCCGACGAGCAGGCCGATCGCGCCACTGCCGACATCGCCCATGAACACGCGCGCCCGCGGCGCGTTGAACGGCAGGAATGCGAGCAACGCGGCCGCTGCAACCGCCGCGACGTGCGCGCTTGCGTCGTCTCCCGATGCCACGAGCGCGAACGCGAGCACCGCGAGCACGAACGCGCCCTGCATCGCAAGCAGCCCGTCGATGCCGTCCATGAAGTTGTGCAGGTTGATCGACCACGCCAGCGCGGCGACGGCGAGCGCGACGAGCGGCCAGGACAACGCGACTGTCGACTCGGGCCACGCGAACGCAACGAGCCCCGCAGCGAGCACGTGGACGCACAGCCGCGGCATCGCAGCGATCGGTCGATGGTCGTCGAGCCACCCGATCGCTGCGACCAGCGCGAATGCGTGCGCGGCGGCCGCGAACGAGCTCGCGCCGGCAAGGACGAGCGGCGCGAAACCGAGCGCGAGCACCGCGAGGACCGGGCCGATGCCGCCGCCGCGCGGCGTCGGCGCGACGTGCGAGCGGCGCGCGCCGGGTGCGTCGAGCAGCCTGCGTCGCCGCGCGTACGAGATCGACGCTACGATCACCGACGCGGACAGCAGGGCCGCCGCGGCGATCGCGACGGGATGCAGCACGACGCTTGCGTCAATCGCCGGCGACGCCATGGATCGGCTTGACCGAGCCCCAGCTCTTGCAGCCCGGGCACTGCCAGTGGTGCGCGCGCGCGCCGAAGCCGCAGCGCGAGCAGCGATAGACCGCCTTGCCTTCGACGAGCTTGCGCGTGAGCTCCTTCAGGATCAGCAGGTTCTCGCGCGCGGGGCCCGTCGCGCTCTTGAGGTTGAGGTCGATCAGCGCCATCAGGCCGCGCACCGACGGCTTCACGCGCAGCTGCTCCGTGAGATACCCGACCGCCGCATCGTCGCCGTCCTCGCGCTCGATGAGCTTCGCGAGCGCGAGCACGGGACTGATTCCCGCATACCGCTCCGACAGCCCGCGCAGGAACCCGCGCGCCTTCAGCGGCTCGTGCAGCCGCTCGTAGCAGCGCAGCGCCGGTTGCAGCACCTCGGGCACGAACTCCATGTCCTGCTCGACGACGCGCTCGAACGATTGCAGCGCGCGCTCGGGCTCGCCCGCGTCGATCGCCATCTGGCCCTCGATGATGCGGCCGCGCACGCAGTGCGCCTCGCAGCCGAACGCCTCGGCGAGGTGGCGCCGCGCCGATTCGAGGTCGTGGCGCGTGCGTGAATGCTCGGTCAGCTCGCAGAAATATTGCGCGATGACGCGGCCCTGCGATTCGCCGGTCGCCTGCTCGAGCCGGCGCGCGTGGTCGATCGCCTTGTGCCAGTCGCGCTCCTGCTGGTAGATCGAGATGAGGTGCTTCAGCGCCGACGGCGCGCGCGCATCGATGTTGACGAGGTCCGAGAACAGCGTCTCGGCGCGGTCGAGCAGCCCCGCGCGCATGTAGTCCTCGCCGAGCTCGAGCAATGCCGCGGTCTTCTGCTCCGCCGACAGCGTCGGACGCGAGATGAGGTTCTGGTGCACCCTGATCGCGCGGTCGACCTCGCCGCGGCGCCGGAACAGGTTGCCGAGCGCAAGGTGCGTCTCGACCGTGTCGGAATCGACTTCGGCGATCTTGAGGAAGACCTCGATCGCCTTGTCGGGCTGCTCGTTCAGCAGGTAGTTGAGGCCGCGGAAGTAGTTGGTCCGCAGGCGATGCACCTGCGCGCCCGAGCTGCGCTCGCTGCCGCGACGCGCGAAGTACCACGACAGCGCGGCCGCGGTCGGCAACAGCAGCCAGAACAGCCCGACTTCGCTCACGGCGCCGGCGGGGCCTGTCGTCGGTCGAGCTCGCGGCGCAGGTTCGCTGCGCGCATCCTGAGCGGCACGATCACGCCGGGATAGAGCACGAGGCCGCCGAGCACGCAGCCGGTGAACAACGAGGCGATCACGAGCACGCCGACCGGCAGGTGGCACGTCGTGAAGTAGAGGTCGAGCGCAACGGTCGTGGTGTTGGTCGCGCTGAAGACGATCGCGGCGAGCACGACGAGTATTGCGACGAGGATCGTGAGCCAGCGTTTCATCGGATATCGATCGGGTTCAACTCCACCCCGCCCGTCATTCCCGCGCAAGCGGGAATCCATTTTGGGGGGGCAGGACGAAAATGGATTCCCGCTTGCGCGGGAATGACGCCCTCGTGGC
>DATLNY010000407.1:0-5548 GCA_035536495.1 Candidatus Saccharimonadia bacterium
AACAGGCCGAGCCGCCGCGCGAAGCGCCGGCGCTCGGGTGGCAGCTTGTCGACGAGGATCGCGATGAACACGATGTTGTCGATGCCGAGCACGAGCTCGAGCATCGTCAGGGTCGCGAACGCGACCCAGATGTGGGGATCGGACAGCAGTTCCATGGAATCCGGCTCGGCTCGTCGGGGCGCCCAAACGCGCGCCGCAGCCTAACCGATACCGGCACACGCACGCTGCACCGCGCCCGCACCTCTGGCACATGACCCGCATCCCACGGACCCGCAGGCTCGGGGTCCACCCGCCGGGGCGATGGAGCGCCCCGGACTCCAATGGGCGGTCGACGGCACGGACGTAACCATTCGCTCGGCTTGCGCATCCACCCTCGAGGCACCTGCGACGGGAGATCCGATGGAAACGCTCAAGTTCGCCTTCCGGTCGCTGAAGTCGACGCCGTGGTTCACGCTCGTCGCCGCGCTCGCGCTCGCGCTCGGGATCGGTGCGAACAGCGCGATCTTCAGCATCGTCAACGCGCTCTTCCTGCGGCCGCTGCCGTACGCGAACCCCGACGAGATCGTGCAGCTCTCCTCGACCGATGCCGAGAAGCAGCTCGAGAACGTCGGCATATCGAAGACGCGCTACGAAGCGGTGCGCGCGCGCGAGGACGTCTTCAAGGCCGTCGCGGTCTGGGCGGGCAACGGCTTCACGGTCACCGGCAACGGCGATCCGGAGCAGGTCCAGGCGATGCACGTCTCGCACGAGTTCTTCCCGCTGCTCGGCATCCAGCCGGCGATCGGGCGCGTCTTCACGCCCGAGGAGGATCGCCCCGGCGCCGAGCGCGTGGTGATCCTGAGCCAGGCGCTGTTCGAGACCCGGTACGGCGGACGGCGCGACATCGTCGGCAATTCGATCACGCTCAACGGCGATCCGTACACGGTCGTCGGCGTGATGCCCCCGGGCATTTCGCGCTTCCCGCTGCAGCAGGTCGACCTGTGGACGACGCGCCCGTTCGAGGTGCCGTACCTCGTCCCCGCACAGCTCGAGGGCGGCGGCTACTACTTCACCGCGCTCGCTAGGCTGAAGGACGGCACGCCGATCGAGCAGGCGCGCGAGGCGATGAACGTCATCGCGAAGGCCTACGCCGACGCGAACCCGACGATCGGCGACCGCGGCTCGACGCTGAACGTCGATCCCGTCATCGACCTGCTCGTCGGCAACCAGCGCCAGACGTTCGCGATGCTGTTCGCGGCCGTCGCGTGCGTGCTGCTGATCGCGACGGCGAACGTCGCGAACCTCGTGCTCGCGCGCTACGCGGGCCGCCGCAAGCAGGTCGCGATCCGCTTCGCGCTCGGCGCGAAACGGCGCCACGTCATCGCACAGTTCGTCGCGGAGAACATGCTGCTCGCGCTGCTCGGCGGCGCGCTCGGGCTCGCGTTCGCGGCCGCGACGATCCGGCTCGTCCGCGCGCTCGGCGAGGACATCGTGCCGCGCGCGGCCGAGATCTCGCTCGACCCGATGGTGGTCGCATTCACGCTCGGCGTCTCGCTCCTGACGGGCCTCGTGCTCGGGCTCATTCCCGCGCTCCAGGTCGCGAAGCCCGACCTCACGAGCGCGCTCAAGGATTCGAGCCGCGACACGACCGGTGGCAAGGCGCAGGGCCGCATCCGCGGCGGCCTCATGATCGCCGAAGTCGCGGTCTCGTTCGTGCTGCTGATCGCCGCGAGCCTGCTGATCACGAGCTTCGTGCGCGTGCAGAGCGTTTCGCCGGGCTTCGAGCCCGAGGGCGTGTTCGCGGCAGGGGTCGCGCCTCCACCGACGCAGTACGGCGATCGCAGCGATGCGCTCGTCAATTTCTACTCGCGGCTCTGGCACGCGACGAGCGCGATCCCCGGCGCGAAATCGGTCGCGCTCGCCGACACGCCGCCGTTGAGCGGCTTCGGCGGTCCGTCGGTCTGGGCCGTCGTCGGCCGTCCGATCCCGCCGCTCGGCGAGCAGCCGCACGCGTTGCGGCACCTCATCAGCCCGAACTTCTTCGACACGATCGGCGTACGCGTCACGCAGGGCCGCGATTTCAACGAGCAGGACACGCCGACGAGCCCCGCCGTCGCGATCATCAACGAGGCGTTCGCGAAGCAGGCGTTCCCGAACGAAAGCCCGATCGGCAAGCGCATCGTCTCGGGCATGCTGCAGCTCGAGCAGGAGATCGTCGGCGTCGTCGCCGACACGCACACGCAGAACCTCACGACGCCGCCGACCGCCGAGATGTACTACCCGATCCTGCAGCGGCCCGAGGGCTTCACGCAGATCCTCGTGCGCACCGACGCCGATCCGGCAACGCTGACCGCGAGTGTCCGTGCCGCGCTCAAGGAGGTCGACCCGGCGATGCCGCTCGTCAACCCGACGACGATGTCGGCATGGGTCGAGCAATCGATGGCCGACCGGCGCCTCACGATGATGATGCTCGCGGCTTTCGCGGCGCTCGCGCTGGTGCTCGCGAGCCTCGGCGTCTACAGCGTCATGGCGTACTCGGTCGGACAGCGCTCCGACGAGATCGGCGTGCGGATGGCGCTCGGCGCACAGCCCGCCGATGTCCAGCGCATGGTCGTCCGCCACGGCTTGCTGCTGACGGGTGTCGGCGTCGCGATCGGCATCGCGGGTGCGCTCGTGCTGACGCGGCTCATGAACGCGCTGCTGTTCGGCGTCGGGGCGAGCGATCCGCTGACGTATTCGGGTATCGCCGTGCTGCTCGTCGCGGTCGGCCTCGTCGCGTGCTGGCTGCCCGCGCGGCGCGCCGCGCGGGTCGACCCGATGATCGCGTTGCGCGGCGCCTGAGGCGCCGCCAACCGCGCGGCCGTTTCGCGCAGGATCGGCGCGGTGCTAGCCGATCCTGCGGTAGCGCGCCTCCGCGAGCTGGTACAGGCCGTACGCGAACAGGCCCGCTGCGACGAATCCGAGCAGCGCGCCATTGCCGAGCGCACGCAATGCCTCGGCCGTGCCGCCTGCCGCGTCCGCGTCAAAGCTGCGCGCCGCCTGGATCAGGAACCAGCCGACGAGCGAGAACACGATGCCGCGCGCGACGAGGCCGAGCCGCGCGAGCGCGACGATCGGGCGGCGCAGGCCGTCGCCTTCGAACTGCATGTGGCGCTCGACGTCCGCGGTCCACCCGCGATAGATCTGGTAAAGCCCGTAACCGATGATCCCGGCGCCGATCGCGAACGCGAGCCAGCGCCCCATCGGTTGCGCCAGCAGCACGCCGGCCCAGTGATCCTCGTCGCGCCCCTCGGTGCGGAGGCCGTTCGAGAGCTGCCAGGCCGTCACCGCGAGCGAGCCGTGGATCACGGCGCTGACGACACGGAACAGCCGCAGCGCGATGCGCTTGCCGTCGACGCCCTGGTGCTCGGGGTCGAAGATCGCCTGCACGAGCCGCCACACGACGAACGCCGCGAGCCCGATCGCGACGGCCTTGAGCGCCCAGCCCGCGGCGGTGCTCTCGCGCAGCCACGCAAGCGCGCCCGCCGCATCAGGCGCCTTGCCACCTGCAATTGCAGTCCGCACGGCAAGCCCGCCGATGATCAGGTAGACGAGCCCCTTCGCGGCGTAGCCCGCGCGCGCGATCGGCGCGACCCAGTGCGCGATCTTGCGGTCGGACGGCAGGTGGACGGAGTTCGGTGCGTATGCCATGTCGTTCCCTCGGTATGGACCCGATTTCCAAGCACGCGCCGTGCCGAACGCGGCGGTCGGCCCCGCCGCGGGCCCGGATCACCCGGCCGAGGGTCGGCGCAACGCGAACAGCAGCGCTCCGGCGAGGAAGATCGCGAGGCCCGCGAGCGCGATCGACGTCTGGCTCACGAGGATCTGGATCTCGACCGCCACGAGGCAGGCGATGAACAGCGCCGGCAGCACCGGATGGAGCGGCGTCCGGAACACGTCGCGTCGCCCGGGCTCGCGGCGGCGCAGCACGAACACCGTCGAGGCGACGACGACGAGCGTGAGGAGGTCCGTGAAAAGCACGTAGCTCAGCAGCTTCTCGAACGACGCGAGCAGGAACGCCGGCACGATCATCGTGACGCCGAAGAATGCGAGCCCCCAGCGCTGCACCTGCGTGCGCGGATCGACGCGCATGAACACCCGCGGCAGCACGCCGTCCTGGGCCATCGCATAGAAAGCCCGCGGCATCTGCAGGATCGTCGCGTTCACGAAGCCCGCGGCCGACAGGAAGATCGCGACGGAAGCAACCCGCTCCCCGACTTCGCCGAGCGAAGCACGCGCGAGCGACGCCGCGACGAGCTCCGATCCCGCGACCGCGTCGAGCCCGAGCGCGCGGACATAGCCTGCATTGAGCAGGAGGTAGAGCGCGACGACCAGCATCATCCCGGCCGTGATCGCGATCGGCAGGCCGCGGCGCGGATCGCGGATGTCGCCGCCGAGGTTCATGACGAGGTGATAGCCGCCGTACGTGTAGAACACCGGGATCAGCGCCGCGAGGAACGCCGGTGCAGCGCGCGCGGGATGCGCCGCGACCGGCGCGGGCTGCACCGTCAGCGCGAGCGCCGCGAGCGCAAGCCCGACGATCAGCACGATCTTGAGCAGCGAGAGCAGGTTCTGCGCCCACGCGCCCGTGCGGATCCCCGCGCCGTTGAGCGCGAGCAGGACCGTCATCGTCGCGAGCGCGACGGGCAGCGGCGCGAGTCGCGCGCCGCCGACGTCCGGCAGCAACGGCACGAGGTACTCGGCGCCGATCATCGCGACGCCCGCCGCGCCGGCTCCCTGCATGAGCGCCTGCGCCCAGTTCAGCATGAACGCGAGCCGCGGCCCGTAGAGATCCGCGACGACGCGGTAGTAGCCGCCCGCGCCGGGGCGCCGCGAACCGATCTCGGCGAACGTCAGCGCGCCGGCGAGCGCGATCGCGCCGCCCAGCGCCCACGCGAGGAAGAACAGCGTTGTGCTCCCCGAATGCTGCGCGACGAGCGACGGCGTGCGGAAGATCCCGATCCCGATGACGAGGCTCACGACGACCATCGCCGCGTCGAAGCGGCCGAGCCGCGGCTCGATGCGATCGCCGTGCGCGTCAGCGGACATCGGCGAGCTCCCGCAGCAGGACGGCCAGCGCTGCGTATTCGTGAGGTTCGTTGTAGAGCTGCGCCGAGATCCGCAGGACCTTGCCGCCGGCGCACGCCCACGGATGGAACCACGCCTCGATCCCGCGCGCGCGGACGAGGTCGGCGAGCTCGACGCGATCGAGCACCGCGAGCGGCGATGCGTCCGCGACGCGCGGCAGCGGGATGCTCGCGATCGCGCCGATCATCGAATCCGGACACGGCATTGCGACGCCGAGCGACTCGCAGAGCAGCGCACGCGCCTCGAGCGCGAGCGTGCGATTGCGCGCGCGGATCGCATCCCAGCCGCCCGGCACGAGCGACCCGACGTAGCGCAGGCACTCGGGCAGCGCGAGCAGCGCGGTCGGGTCGGTCGTGCCGGTCCAGTCGAACTCGTCGCGGAACGCCGACGGAGCAGCGCCCGGCACGTAGCCGTGGCTGATCGCGTGCGGATGCACTCGAGC
>DATLNY010000408.1:0-3864 GCA_035536495.1 Candidatus Saccharimonadia bacterium
GTGGGATACCCCCTGCGAAAATCGTCGGAAACAGGACGTTTCCGACGAAGGCTACAGGGACGTACTTGCGCCGGTTTTCGCAGGGGGTATCCCGCCCCGCCGCATTCCGACGTCGTCCGAACTCGACGCTTTCGAATCGAGCAACTCAGGCAGCGGCAGCCGTCCGACGAGTGCTGAAGGACATTGTGCCGCCGCTGTAGTCGACGACGACCGTGTCGCCCGCGCGGAAATCGCCCTTGAGGATGCGCTGCGCGAGCGGGTTCTCGAGCTGCTGCTGGATCGCGCGCTTGAGCGGGCGCGCGCCGTACACGGGATCGAAGCCCGCTTCGCCGATGTGGTCGAGCGCCGCGTCGGTGATCTCGAAGCCGATCTCGCGCTCGGCGAGACGGCGCGTGAGGTGCGTGAGCTGGATCCGTGCGATGTCGCGGATGTGTGCGCGGCCGAGCGGGTGGAAAACGACGATCTCGTCGAGCCGGTTGATGAACTCCGGGCGGAAGTGCTGCTGCACGACCTCGAGCACCGAGGTTTTCATGCCCGCGTAGTCGTTGCGCGCGGCGTAGTCCTGGATCAGGTTCGAGCCGAGGTTCGACGTCATGACGATGACGGTGTTGCGGAAGTCGACCGTGCGGCCCTGCCCGTCGGTGAGGCGGCCGTCGTCGAGCACCTGCAGCAGCACGTTGAAGACGTCGGAATGCGCCTTCTCGACTTCGTCGAGCAGGATCACGCTGTACGGACGGCGCCGCACCGCCTCGGTGATGTAGCCGCCTTCCTCGTAGCCGACGTAGCCCGGCGGCGCGCCGATCAGCCGCGCGACCGAGTGCTTCTCCATGAACTCGCTCATGTCGATGCGGATCATCGCGTCGGGCGAATCGAACAGGAATTCGGCTAGCGCCTTGCACAGCTCGGTCTTGCCGACGCCGGTGGGCCCAAGGAACAGGAACGAGCCGTTCGGGCGGTTCGGGTCGGACAACCCTGCGCGCGAGCGGCGGATCGCGTCGGAGACCGCGCGCACCGCCTCGTCCTGGCCGACGACGCGACGGTGCAGCTCGGCTTCCATGCGCAGCAGCTTGTCGCGTTCGCCTTCGAGCATCTTCGTGACCGGGATGCCCGTCCAGCGCGAAACGACTTCGGCGATCTCCTCCGCGGTGACCTCCATCTTCAGCAGGGTGAAACCCTTCTGTTCGGCCGCCGCGGCGGCTTCGAGCTGTCGTTCGAGCTCCGGCAGGCGTCCGTACTGGATCTCGCTCATCTTCGCGAGGTCCTGCCGGCGCATCGCGGCTTCCATTTCGTGGCGTGCGCGCTCCATCTCCTCCTTGATCTTCGTCGTGCCCTGCAACGCGGCCTTCTCGGACTTCCACACTTCGTCGAGGTCCGAGAACTCGCGCTCGAGCTTGCCGATCTCCTTCTCGAGGTCGGCGAGACGCTGCTTCGACGCGGGATCCTTCTCCTTCTTCAACGCCTCGCGCTGGATCTTGAGCTGGATAAGCCTTCGCTCGAGCCGGTCGAGCTCCTCGGGCTTCGAGTCGATCTCCATCCGCAGGCGCGACGCGGCCTCGTCCATGAGGTCGATCGCCTTGTCGGGCAGCTGGCGATCGGGGATGTAGCGGTGTGACAACGTCGCCGCGGCGACGATCGCGGGGTCGGTGATCTCGACGCCGTGATGCAGCGCGTAACGTTCCTTCAGCCCGCGCAGGATCGCAATCGTGTCCTCGACGCTCGGCTCGCCGACGAACACCTTCTGGAAGCGGCGCTCGAGCGCGGCGTCCTTCTCGAGGTACTTGCGGTATTCGTCGAGCGTCGTCGCGCCGATGCAGTGCAGCTCGCCGCGCGCGAGCGCGGGCTTGAGCATGTTGCCGGCGTCCATCGCGCCCTCGGCCTTGCCCGCGCCGACCATCGTGTGGAGCTCGTCGATGAACAGGATGACCTGGCCTTCCTGTTTCGAGAGATCGCTCAGCACGGCCTTCAGGCGCTCCTCGAACTCGCCGCGGAACTTCGCGCCGGCGATGAGCGAGCCCATGTCGAGCGAGAGCACGCGCTTGCCGCGCAGCGACTCGGGCACTTCGTTGTTGACGATGCGCAGCGCGAGGCCCTCGACGATCGCGGTCTTGCCGACGCCTGGCTCGCCGATCAGCACGGGATTGTTCTTCGTGCGCCGCTGCAGCACCTGGATGACGCGGCGGATTTCCTCGTCGCGACCGATGACGGGATCGAGCTTGCCGTCCTCGGCGCGCTTGTTGAGGTCGATCGTGTATTTCTCGAGCGCCTGGCGGTGCTCCTCGGCGTTCGCGTCCTTGACCGGCTCGCCGCCGCGCACCGCGTCGATCGCCGCTTCGAGGCGTTCCCGGTTCACGCCGGCGGCCTTCAGCGCGTCGCCGAGCGCGCCCTTGTCGTCGAGCGCGGCGAGCACGAACAGCTCGGACGCGATGAACTGGTCGCCGCGCTGCTGTGCGAGCTTGTCGGTGACGTTGAGCAGGCGATTGAGATCGTTCGAGACATTGAGGTTGCCCTCCTGTCCCTTCACCTTCGGCAGCTTCTCGAGCGCCTCGCCGAGGCGCTCGCGCAACGCGACGGCGTTCGCGCCGGCCTGCATCAGCAGCGGCCGCGTCGCGCCGCCCTGCTGGTCGAGCAGCGCCGCCATGACGTGCACGGGCTCGATCATGTTGTGGTCGCGCGCGACCGCGAGCGACTGCGCGTCGGCGAGCGCTTGCTGGAGGTGGGAGGTGAGCTTGTCCATCCGCATGACGTCGGCCTCTCCGCCGGTGCACGCGTTATAGGGACGAGCGAACCCGATTCAAGGCGGAGCCTTGCTGCAGCGCACGTTGGTCCACCGGTTGTCGTCGCCCAGTCCGAGCACCGGCGCGATCAAGAGGACCGCGGTCCGATTCGCCTGCACGCGAGTGGCCTGCTTGAAAAGCGCCGGCGTGGCGCTCGATCCGGGGCCCGACCTCATGACATGGAAAGCGACGATCTCCTGGATTTCGCCGGCCGCTATCCGGCGGTCGATGTCGGGCGCGAGGGCAACGACCTGGTGCGGCATCAGCACCGAGTATCCGTGCAGGGGGAAAAAGGCCGAGTACGGCGTGACCACGAGCACGCGGCAGCCCGGGCGTTCCCTCTCCAGCCAATCGAGCGATGCGTTCAACCCCGGTCCGAGCCCGAGCTCGTCGTACTGGTGGTCCCGAATCGCGAATGCCGCCGAGCCCACGGCGAGTAACGACGCACCGAGCATCGCGTAGAGGGGCATCCGCCCGTGCAATCCGGCGAGCTTGCCGGCGAGCAGTCCCGCCAGCATCGCGATCGCCGCGGCGACAGGCAGACCGAGCCGGGTGATGAACGGCGCGCGCAAATCCCCCCAGACGAGAGCGAGGATGACGCAGAATCCGACCGCGACCGCGGCGACGAAGACGGCCAGCGGAAAGCCACGCACCGGCTTGTCTGGATTCAGTCGCCCCGATGCGATCGCGGCAACGGCGACGACTGCGAGCGCCGACTGGAGCACCTGAGCCCAACCCAGGTGTTCCGGAAGCGCGAGCACCTTGAGCGCGGCGCCGACATTGCTGAAGAAATACCCGGCCGAGAAGAACGACTGGCCGGGCACGAGGAGCTCGGCGCCGAACTCGAACGGAAACGCACGCTGCCATGCGTAGGGCAGGAAACCGAACACCGCAGTTGCCGCGACGACACGTCCGATCAGCGGGGTGCCGAGCTCGACGAGCCTGACGTATCCGAGCAGCGTCACCGCCGCGCCGGCCAGCACCGACTCGTACCGCGCCTGAGCCAGCAGAGGACCGGACACCAGCAGCAGAACGGCCCAGACGGGTTCGCGGCGACGAAACGCGATGATCACGAGCACCAGTCCCGCAA
>DATLNY010000409.1:0-5946 GCA_035536495.1 Candidatus Saccharimonadia bacterium
GACCTCGCGCGAAGGCAGCTCACGCGACTGACCGAGCAGTACGAGAACATCTTCCCGACCTGGACGCCGGACGGCGAATACATCATCTATTCGCGCCAACGCGAGCCGCCGCCGTCGATCTGGCGTCGCCGCGCGGACGGGAGCGGCGCACCGGAGCAACTCACGCGTACCGAGCGCGGCGGAAAGCGCGCGCAGCTCGTGCACGACGTCTCGCCCGACGGCCGCTATGTCGCGTACGACCAGTTCAACGGCATCAACGACGGCGATATCGACCTCTACGACCTTAAGACGAAGCAATCGGTGAGCTGGCTCAAGACGCCGCACGTGGAGCAGGGCGCGCGGTTTTCCCCCGATGGGCGCTGGGTCGCCTATCGCTCGGAGATCAGCGGGCGCGGTGAGATCTACATCAAGGCATTCGATGGCGAGCAGCGTTGGCAGGTATCGACCGAAGGTGGCTCTGATCCGCGCTGGCGTGCGGATGGCCGCGAGCTTTTCTACGCGTTCGGCGGCACGATCTACGGCGCCGCGCTCGAAGCGGGCGACGACCTCGCGCCGGGCGTGCCGCAGGTCGTCGTGCAGGGCGACTACAGAGGCGCGTACGAGGTGTTCCCGGACGGCCAGCGCTTCCTGGTGCGCCGCCGCGTGCCCGAACCGGGCGGCGCCGGTCCGCTGCTGATCGACATCGACCGATGACGCCCGCGATCGACCGCGAAGCGCTCGCGCTGCTCGACGAGGTGCTCGAGCTCGACGCAGCCGCACGGGAGGCGAAGCTTCGCGACGCGGCTCACGCGCCCGAAGCAGTCGCGCGCGTCAGGCAGTGGCTCGCAGCAGATACCGAGCGCGATGCGAGGCTTTCTCCGGCGCACTACGTCGCGCTTGCGCAGGCGGACGCAAGCGCGGCCGTGGCCGCGGGCGCCCGCATCGGCGTCTGGTCGCTCGTGCGCGAGCTCGGCCGCGGCGGCATGGGCAGCGTCTGGCTCGCCGAACGCGCCGACGGCGATTTCACCCAGCGCGTCGCGCTGAAGCTGATCCGACCCGACCTTGCCGCGTCCGACGCGGAGTCGCGCTTCCGTCGTGAGCGACGCATCCTCGCGACGCTGAAACACCCGAACATCGCGCAGCTGCTCGATGGCGGCGTCACGGCCGACGGCCGCCCCTGGCTTGCGATGGAATGGGTCGAGGGTCGCACGCTGCGCGAATCGATCGCGCGCGCGCCGCTCGACCCGCAGCGCCTGCTCGTGCTCGCGAGCGAAGTCGCAGGCGCGCTCGCGCACGCGCACGAGGCCGGCGTCGTGCACCGCGACCTCAAGCCCGAGAACATCATGCTCGCGCGCGAGGGTTACGCGAAGGTGCTCGACTTCGGCGTCGCCAAGCTCATCGCCGACGACGCACCGTCGAGCGCGACGCAGACCCAGCCCGGACGCATCATCGGCACGACGCCGTACATGTCGCCCGAGCAGGCGAGCGGCGCCTCGGTCGATTTCCGCTCCGACCAGTTCGCGCTGGGCGCGCTGCTCTACGAAGCGGCGACCGGCCGCGCCGCGTTTGCGCGCGACACCCCGGCCGAAACCGTCGCCGCGGTGCTGCGCGACACGCCGCCGATGGGGACCGCGATCGCAATCACCGTGCCGCCGGGTTTCGTTCGCGTCGTCGAGCGATGCCTGTCGAAGGATCCGGCGGGGCGTTACGCGTCGACGCACGATCTCGCCCGCGACTTCGCCGATCTCGCGCATCACCCGCAGGGTGTTCGCGCACCTGCGTCGGCGCCGCGACCAACGCGCGCCGCAGCAACGGCAGGCGCGCTCGCGCTGCTCGCGGCCGCCGTCGTTCTGGCGTGGTGGGTCGGCCGCAACGGCGCGGTCGACACGTCGGCGCCGCGCGCGCTGCGCGCGGAACTGTCGATCGCGCCGGCGGAGCGACTGTGGTTCCACATTTTCCCGATGCACGCGTTCGCGTTGTCGCCGGACGGCGCGCAGCTCGTGTTCGCGGGCCAGCAGGACAAGCAGCGAATGCTCTACCTGCGCACGCTCGCAACGCGCGAGACGGTGCGGCTGCCGGGCACCGAGAATCCGACGAACCCGGCGTTTTCGCCGGACGGCGACTGGATCGTCTACTTCGCGAACGGCTTCGAGCTGCGCAAGGTCGCGGTGCGCGGGGGCAGCTCGACGATCATCGCGGAGGCGCCGAACCACCTCGGCGGCCTGGCGTGGTCGGGCAACGACAAGATCATCTATTCGCCCTTCCCGGGCACCGGCATCTGGGAAGTTTCCGCGTCGGGCGGCGAGCCGAAGCAGCTGACGTTTCCCGATCTCGACGCCGGTGAGGGGAGCCACGTCTGGCCGATGCCGGTTGCGGGCACGCCGCTGATCCTCTACGTCGCCGAGATCGAAGCGGCCGACACGTTCGACGCGGGCCGCATCTACGCCTGGGACGCCACGTCCGGAGAGCGCACGCTGCTCGTCG
The DNA here is from genome assembly GCA_035536495.1 of Candidatus Saccharimonadia bacterium. GTDB lineage: Bacteria > Pseudomonadota > Gammaproteobacteria > Xanthomonadales > Ahniellaceae > DATLNY01. The sequence continues at coordinate 2,464 of DATLNY010000409.1, forward strand.
ACGGCGGCACCGATCCGCAGGTGTTCGAAGGCAAGCTCTACTACGCGCGCGCCGGCACCATCTATTCCGTCGCGTTCGACGCGGAACGCGTGGCGCTGCGCGGCGCGCCGCAGCCGGTGTACGAAGGCGTCGCGTATTCGCCGGCCGTCGGCGCGGCGCAATACGCGTTGGCCCCGGGCGTCAGCGTGCGCATGCTCGGCGGCGAGGGCGTGGACCTGATCGAGATGGTGATCGTCGACCGCGCCGGTGGCGTCGAGCCGCTCGGCCTGCCGATCCGATATTACGCGCGTCACCAGCTTTCGCCCGACGCGCGCCGCGCCGTGTTCCAGATCAGCGGCGCCGACGACGACCTGTGGATCTACGACTTCGAGCGGCGCCAGCTCACGCGGCTGACCGAGCAGTACGAGAACATCTTCCCGACCTGGACGCCGGACGGTCAGTACATCGTCTATTCGCGCCATCGCGAACCGCCGCCGTCGGTCTGGCGCCGCCGCGCCGACGGAAGCGGCGCACCGGAGCAACTGACGAGCCCCGAGATCGGAAGCAAGCGCGCGCAGCTCGCGCACGACGTCTCGCCCGATGGCCGCTACGTCGCGTACGACCAGTTCAACGACATCTACGACATCAACATCGACCTCTACGATTTCACGACGAAGAAGAGCATCACTTGGCTCGGTACGCCGCACAAGGAGCACGGCGCGCGTTTCTCGCCCGACGGGCGACTGGTGGCGTACCGCTCGAACATCAGCGGTCGCGACGAGGTGTACGTGCAGACCTTTACCGGTGACCGGCGCTGGCAGATCTCGAACGACGGTGGCGTCGATCCGCGTTGGCGGCCCGACGGACGCGAGTTGTTCTACCAGTCGGCCGGCACGCTCTACGCAGTCGCCCTCGGATCCGGCGATGATCTTGCCCCTGCAGTTCCGCAGGTCGTCGTGACCGGTGACTACGTCGGCGCCTATGACGTGTTTCCGGGCGGCGAGCGTTTCCTGATGCGAAAGCGTGTCCGCGAGCCCGGCGGCGCGGGTCCGTTGCTGATCGACATCGAGCGATGACGCCCCCGGTCGACCGCGAATCTGCCGGGCCGCTGCTGCTCGACGTCGAGCGCTGATCTCTGGTCGCTCGCGCATCGCGGGAGCGGAGTGTCAGTCGGCCGATGCTTTTCCCGTTGCATCGGCAGGATATGGAGGACAAGGCAATGAAGACACTCATGCGCGGTGCGGCGATTACGCTGCTGTTTGCGGGCGCGTGCGGCGCCCAGGCGCCGGTGCAGGACACCGTGCTCGATCCGACGTTCGGCGGCGATGGTCGCGCGGTTGCCGAATTCGACGTCGGCGGAATTCGCGGCGACGTCATCCTAGAGGCCCGCACGGATGGGCGAGGGGGTTACTGGACCGTCGGGCGCGCGTTCGTTACTTCCACACGCTCGATCCTGGCGATCGCGCATTTTGATCGCGCGGGAAACCTCCTGGGCAAGGCTACGCGGCCCGAGTTCGAGTACCGCTCCGATGATTCGGGCCGAATCTACGAGTTGCAGGACACGACGGTCGATGCGGACGGCCTGCTATTGCTGTCGATCATCAACTGCACCGGACCTGCGATCAGCCAGTGCGGCTCGTTCCTGGTGCGGGTCACCGCCGACGCATCCCCCGACGTGCGATGGGGCGGCACGGGCACGGTCGTTTCCGCAGCGGGAGTCTTTTACGGCGGCGTCCATGCAGCGAACGACGGCCGCGTCTGGGCTTCGCGCGGCGATCGGCTCGACTTTTATTCCGCCACCGGCACGTTCGTCGGGTTCGCGGGCGGGCGGGCCACGACGTTTGCGCGCGTCAACGACACGACGGTGCTTGGCCTGACCGGCTCGGGCAGCACGGCCGCGGTGCTTCGGCGGTTCGATGCGAGCGGTACGCAGGACCTGACGTACGGCGGCGATGGAACGCGCGAGCTCGGTTCGGGCAGCACGCCGCAGCAATGCAACGCGGCGGGGTCGGACTTCGTCCCGCGCGAGCTGTCCGTGCTCGCCGACGGGCGGATCGCGGTGCTCGGCTACGTACAGGATGCGAGCACCGCGGTGCTGCAAAGCTACCTGGTCGGCGTCGGAGCGAGCGGTGCATCCGGCCCGGTCGCCTGCCTGGCGGTGCTGCCGGCCGACGGCGCGCGCGCGAGCGGCATGGCGCTGCGGTCCGACGGCCGCGTGTTCGTGACGCTCGATACCGCACCGACCGGCTCGTCGCAGTTCGCGGCCGGCATGGCGCTTTCAGCGATGCGGCTGCAGCCCGACGGCTCGATCGTGCCGGACCCGGGCTTCAACAGCGGCCAGACGTTCGCTATAGAAGTCCCGCGCACCGACGGAGGAGTACCCCGGGCGTTCGCCACCCAGGTCCTCGTCGACGAGGGCGCCGTCGTCGTGTTTGGAGGGGGGGAGGTGGCCAACACGTCGAACGACTTCACAGTTGCGCGGCTGCTCGGCGACCTGCGCCTGTTCCACAACGGCTTCGAGGATTGACGCGCGGAGGATCGCCACACGGCGCCCGACCGCATCGCGGCGACGATCGAATCCGCGACCGCGGTCAGCGACATGCGGTCGGGCGTTTCCCCTCATGCCTGAACGCAGACCGGTTGCCGTGTCCCGCGGTAACGGCTAGCGTGGCCGTCCGCGCGCTCTTTTTCGGTCCACGCCATGCTCTACAAACACGTTTCCATCGCGTCCGTCTCGCACATCGACGCGCCGATAAAGCTGAGCTCGGCCGACATCATGGCGCGGCTGCAGCCGACGCTCGACAAGTTCGCGATCAGGGAGAACCTGCTCGAGGATGTCGCAGGCATCTACGAGCGCCGCGTCTGGGACGGCCCGATGATGCCGTCGGATGCCGCGACGATGGCGGCGCAAAAAGCCATCGCTGCATCGGGCGTCGCGCGCGAGAACATCGGCATCCTCATCAACACCTCGGTCTGCCGCGACTACCTCGAGCCGAGCACCGCCTCGATCATCCACGGCAACCTCGGGCTCGCCGATACGTGCCAGAACTTCGACGTCGGCAACGCGTGCCTTGCGTTCCTCAACGGCATGGACATCGCGGCGCGCATGATCGAACGCGGCGACATCGACTACGCGCTCGTCGTCGACGGCGAGGTGTCGAACGCGATCACGGAAGGCACGATCGCGCGGCTGACGCACGCCGACGTCTCGGCGGTGGACTTCCGCAACGAGTTCGCATCGCTGACGCTCGGGTCGGGCTCCGCCGCGATGGTGCTCGGCCGCAGCGAGCTGCTGCCCGACGGCCACCGCTTCATCGGCTCGGTCGCGCGCGCCGCGACGAACTTCTCGCACCTCTGCCGCGGCAACATGGACCGCATGGTGACCGACACCAAGACGCTGCTGATCGAGGGACTGAAGCTCGCGGCGAAAACCTTCCAGGCCGCGCGCGCCTCGTTCGGGTGGGCGGTCGAGGAGATCGACGAGTTCGTCATCCACCAGATCTC
>DATLNY010000410.1:0-10029 GCA_035536495.1 Candidatus Saccharimonadia bacterium
CGATCGTGAGCGGGAACGGAAAATTCGCGAGGATGGCCGCGCCCAGCTGATGGATCGCGGCAAGCAGCGCGAGCGCCAGCGAGCCTGCGACGAGGCCGAGCAGGCCGCTCTCGGTCAGGAGCTGGCGCAGCACGCGGCCGCGCGAGGCGCCGAGCGAAAGCCGCATCGCGATCTCGCGACCGCGCGTCATCGCAAGCCCCGTCTGCAGCGCGCTCGCGTTCATGCCCGTCACGAGCAGGACGAGGAGCGCGAGCGTCGAAAGGCCCGTCAGCATGCCGGTCATTTCCCGCTCGAACAGCGGATCACCGTTCATCGCCACCATGCGCACGACGTCGGCCGACCGCGTTGTCCGAACGTCGACTTCCGGATCGCGCGGGACGTGCGACGCCAGCGCGGCGGCGGCCGCGCTCGCCGTTGCGAGGTCGCCGCCGGGCGCGAGCCGCGCGGCCGCGACGTAGCGCGGCGGTTTCGCCGACGGCGCGACCTGCGCGCGTGCGGCTTCGGGAAGCCAGAGCGTCTGCACGTCGTCGTCGTTGCTGTCGACGCCGCGAAACCGCGCCGGCGCGACGCCGACGATCGTGACCGGACGCCCCGCGACGAGCAGCGTACGGCCGAGCGCGTCGGCATCGCTCGCGAAATGCCGCTCGCGCAGCGGGCGCGAGACGACCGCAACGAGGGCCTCGCCGTCCGCGCGCTCCGCCGGCAGCCCACGACCCGCCGCGAGCCGTACGCCGAGGACCTCGAAGTACGGACCCGTCACGAACTGCGCCGTGGCCCAGTCGGGGTCGTCGGCGCCCGCGCGGTCGAGCGCGACGATCGCCTTCGTCCACGCGGTCACTTCACGGAACGATGTCGTCGACGCGAGCTGCGAATCGAGCTCCTCGCGCCCGAATTCGCGTTTGCTCATGCCCCAGGGGGACGACCACTTCGCGCGGATACGCACGAGGTCTTCGGCGCGCTCGACGCCCGGTGCAGGCTCCGTCATGTAGGCGCGCGTGAACGAGAACAGGCTGGTCGCGATCGTCATGCCGATCACGAGCACGAGCAGCATCGTCGCGGTCACGCCGGGATGGCGTGCGTAGTGGCGCAGCGCGAAACGCGCATCGTGGAGGAGGCGATTCATGCACGGACTTCCGGGGGCCCGGCGTCGCTACGCAAGCTGCGTGCCACGCCGTCGTGGATACGTGAGCGCGTCCAGGGGCGTTCGCGCAGAACGCGGTGTCCGGAACCGGTCACTCGCCGCGCGCGAGTGTCCGTCTTCGCACAATCCGGGTCGCAGGTATCGCTACCAGATTCGCTATCCGTTCTCGCCGGCGGGAGCGTGGTCGTAACTGAATACGCGCGAAAGCCGCCAGCCGTCCGGTGCCAGAATCCACAGTTGCGCGAAGCGCGCACGGCCGACGAGCATCTCGTCGCCATCGCCCTTGCGCTCGTAGAACAGGTGCTCGCCCGACTCGATCGCGCCGACGCCCGGGACGACGCTCACGATGACGGACGACTCGACGAGCTCGCGCCGCGAGCGCCATGCATCGGGTGCCTTGCGCTCGTTGCAGTTCTTTTCGTAGCCGGCGACGAGCGCATCGGCGCCGCGGATCAGGCCGTCCTTGTCATGATAGAACTCGAGGTCGGGCGCGAGCATTGCGCGCATCGCCTCGGGCTCGCAGCGGTTGAACAGCGTGTCGAAGAGCGCCGCGTCGCGCGCAATGATCTGCGCCTTCAACGCTTCACCGGTCGGGATTTCGAGCGCCGCCGGGGGCGGTGCCGCTGTGGGCGCCACGGTCTCCGCGCCGAACGCGGCGATCGGACCGGCGACGATCGCAAGAGTGAGGAGTGTCGCGATGCGACGACGATTCATCGGTGCCTCCGAATGAAAGGAGGCCGGCCGCGATCCGATCGCAGCCGGCTCCGGGTCGACTACTGCTTGTCGGCGCTCGGCTCGACCGCCGGCGCCTCCGCGACCTCGATCAGGCCGCGGCGCTCTAGCAGCGGCTTGACCTCCGGATCGCGCCCGCGGAACGCGCGGAACAGGTTCATCGCATCATCGGTCCCGCCGCGCGACAGCAGCGTCTTGCGGAAATGGTCGCCGTTCTCGCGCTTCAGGCCACCCTTTTCCTCGAACCACTTGACGCTGTCGGCGTCGAGCACCTCGGACCACAGGTACGCGTAGTAGCCGGCCGAATAGCCGCCGACGATGTGCGAGAAGTACGTGCTGCGATAGCGCGGCGGGATCGGCTCGTACTTGACGCCCCACTTCGCGAGCGCCGCGTCCTCGAACGCGAGCAGCGTGTCGGCCGTCGGGGCCTCGTCGGGCGTGATCTGGTGATACGACTGGTCGAGCATCGCGGCTTCGAGGTACTCGGTCGTCGTGAAGCCCTGGTTGAACTTCTGCGCCGCGAGCACCTTGTCGAGCAGCGCCTTCGGCACGAGCTCGCCGGACTCGTGGTGCTTCGCGTAGTTCTTGAGCACTTCCGGATACGTCGCCCACATCTCGTTGACCTGCGACGGATACTCGACGAAGTCGCGCGGCACGTTCGTACCGGACAGGCGCGGGAACTTGCTCGCCGAGAACATGCCGTGCAGCGCATGGCCGAACTCGTGGAACATCGTCGTGACCTCGTCGAAGGTCATCAGCGTCTTCTCGCCCTCCGGCGGCTTCGGGATGTTGAGGTGGTTGGCGACGACGGGCTTGAGCTTGAACAGGTCGGACTGCGAGACGTACTCGTTCATCCACGCGCCGCCGCGCTTGTTCCCGCGTGCGTACCAGTCGGCGATGAAGATCGCGAGCGGCTCGCCGTCGTGGTCGAACACCTCGTAGACCTTGATGTCGTCGCGGTAGGTCGGCAGGTCCGTGCGCGGCTTGAAGGTCAGGCCGTAGAGCCTGTTCGCGGCGAAGAACACGCCGTTGTTGAGCACGCTCTCGAGCTCGAAGTAGGGGCGCAGCTCCTGCTCGTCGTATGCGTACTTTTCCTTGCGGACCTTCTCGGCGTAGTACGACCAGTCCCACGGCGCGAGCTGGAACCCGCCCTTGTCGCGGTCGATGATCTTCTGCATCTCGGCCGCCTCGCGCTTTGCGTTCGCGACCGCGGCGGGCGCCATGTCGGACATCAGCTTGTTGACGGCCGGCACGGTCTTCGCGGTCTCGTCCTCGAGCACGTAGACGGCGTGGTTCGGGTAACCGAGCAGCTTCGCGCGCTCGGCGCGGATCTTCGAAACCTTTGCGATGATCGCGCGGTTGTCCCATTCGCCGCCGCGGCTGCCGCGGCTCACCGACGCCTTGTGGATCTTCTCGCGCAGCCCGCGGTTCTCGAGCGACGCGAGCGACGGCTGGCCCGACGTGTTCTGCAGCGCGATGACGTACTTGCCGTCGAGCTTGCGCGCCTTCGCAGCTTCCGCGGCGGCCGCGATCGCATCGTCCGACAGGCCCTTCAGGTCGTCCTTCGTGTCGACGACGACGGCGAGGTCGTTCGTCTCCTTGAGCAGGTTCTGGCTGAACTGCGTCTGCAGCGTCGCGAGCTCGGCGTTCAGCGCGCGCAGTTTGGTCTTGTCGGCCTCGGAGAGGTTCGCGCCAGCGCGGACGAAGTCGAGGTGGTAGCGCTCGAGCAGCCGCAGGTCCTGCGCGTCGAGGCCGAGCTTCCCGCGTCCCGCGTAGATCGTCTTGACGCGCTCGAAGAGCTTGCCGTTCAGCGCGATCGCGTCGCCGTGCGCGGAAAGCTTCGGCGCGTACTCGGTCTGGATCTTCTGGATCGTGTCGTTCGTGTTCGCGCCGGCCATGCTGAAGAACACCGCCTGCGCGCGGCCGAGCGTCTGCCCCGAGCGCTCGAGCGGGACGATCGTGTTCTGGAACGTCGGCGGGTCCTTGCTGTTCGCGATCGCCTCGACTTCGGCGAGCTGCTCCTTCATGCCGGCGTCGAACGCGGGCGCGTAGTGCTCGTCCTTGATTCGGTCGAACGGCGGGTACTGGTACGCGAGCGTGCTCGTGCTCGCGAACGGATTCGACGCGGGCAGGGTCGCTGCGGCGGCGGGCTTCGCGTCAACCGCGGCCTGCTCGGCGTAGACGGGCACCGACAGCGACAGCGCGGACGCGAGCGCCAGGGCAAGGGGCTTCTTCATGGGAACTCCAGCGGGGACGACGGACTGCGGAGGGTAGCGGCACGTGGGCGCCGCGCGCGCGTGACGGAAGTCGCGGGCATGCTGCGGTTCAGCGATCGCCCGTTTCGCCGGGGCAGACCCAGTACAGCGCCGGCGGCGCAGCGCTGCCGATGACGATCACCTCGGCCGAGCGGCCGCTGACGCAATCGAGGATCGCGAGCGACTTCGCGGCGGCGCACGCGGCGCTGCGCGAGGTGAAACGCGCGAGGATCGAATCGCCGATGCAAACGAACCAGGATTCGCCGCTGCCCGTGGCGGGCTGCTCGGCGACGCGGTACTGCATCAGGCGCACGGGCGAAGCTCCGGAACATGACTCCCATGCGCCCGGCGCCGAACATAGCAAAAGGCCGCATCGGGGGAAACCCTCAGCCGGCGGGTGTCGCAAGCCGCAAGAGCGCGTCGACGACGGGCGCGGGGTCGCGCATCCACGCGAAATGGTCGGCGCGGCCCCCGGCGAAATGCGACGGGATGAGCTCGATCCGGCGGGTCGACGCGCGCGGCAGCTTCGCGACCAGCGCCTCGAGCGAGCCGGCCGGGACATAGCGATCCTGTGCGAAATGGACGGCTTCGACGGGCGCATCGAGCACGGCGAGCGCGGCGTCGAAGTTGCGGCCGTCGCCGTCGAGGCGATAGGAACCGGTGAGCCCGCTGCGCGTCCAGTCCCGGATCACGCCGCGTGCTTCACGACCGGCGAAACCGATGCGATCACCGGGGAAATAGCCACACGCGGCTACGAGCAGCTTGAACGTGGCGAACACGCCGAGCAGCAGCGGTTGCTGCCACGGCGGGAACGAGCGCCACCACGGCAGGCCCGCGCCGACGACGACGAGCCCGTCGTATCGATCGCGCGCGGTCGCGAGCGCGAGCGCTGCGAGCTGCGCGCCGAGGCTGTGGCCGCCGATCCGCCACAGGATGCCGGGTGCCGCCCGCGCGGCTGCGTCGCGGCTCGCATCGACGTCGCGGAGCAATTGCACGTAGCTCCAGTCGATGTCGCGCGACGCGCGCACGGTGCTCGTCCCGCCGCCGCGCCATTCGTGCAGCGCGCATGCGATGCCGCGCTGCGCGAGCGCGTCGGCGAAGCGCGCGTACTTCCGCGCCGGAACCCCCATCGCGGGCAGCCAGAGCAACCCGGTCGCCGCATCGGCCGGTCCGTGCATCGCGAGATCGAAGGCATGGCCGTCGGGCGTCATGACGGCGGTCGTCGAAGGCAGCATCGCGTCATCGTATCGTCGCGCGTGCCGTCGTTGCGGCATCATCTCCGGACGACCCGCACCGGAAGCGCCGATGTCCCCTCGCTGGCTGTTCGTCCTGCTCGTGCCGTTGCTCGCAGAGGCCACCGAGGCGCCGAAGGTCGCGCCCGCGCCCGACCGGCGCGAAGGCGAAGGGCCTTACGCGCAATTGATCCTGCGCAACGTCGTCGTGATCAACGGCACCGGCGCGCCGGCCTTCGGTCCCGCCGACATCGTCGTCGAGGGCGATCGCATCGTGCAGGTGATGTCGGTCGGAAGCCCCGGCGGGCGCAAGACCGATCCGAAGCGGCCGAAGCTCGCCGATGGCGGGCATGAGCTCGACCTCGCCGGGCACTACGTCATGCCCGGCATCGTCGACCTGCACGGCCACATCGGCGGCGAGGAGCAGGGCACGCCGGCGGAGTACGTCTACAAGCTCTGGCTCGGCCACGGCGTCACGACGATCCGCGACCCGGGGTGCGGCAACGGCATCGACTGGTGCGTCGCCGAGGCGAAACGCAGCGAGCGCAACGCGATCACCGCGCCGCGGATCTTCCCGTACGCATTCTTCGGCCAGGGACGCGACGCGCCGATGACGACGCCCGAGCACGCGCGAGCCTGGGTGCGCGAGATCAAGGCGAAGGGCGCGCTCGGCATGAAGTGCTTCGGCTACCGCCCCGACGTGCTCGAGGCCGCGTTCGACGAGCTGAAGGCGCAAGGCATGCGCAGCGCCTGCCACCACGCGCAGATCGACGTCGCGCGCGTCAACGTGCTGACGACCGCGCGCATGGGGCTGACGACGATGGAGCACTGGTACGGCCTGCCCGAGGCGCTGTTCGACGGCCAGACCGTGCAGGACTACCCGGCCGACTACAACTACAGCGACGAGCAGCACCGCTTCGGACAGGCCGGCCGGCTCTGGTCGCAGGCCGCAGCGCCGGGCAGCGCGCGCTACGAGGCGGTGATCGCGGAGCTCATCGAGCTCGACTTCACGATCGACCCGACGTTCACGATCTACCAGGCCTCGCGCGACCTCATGCGCGCGCGCCGCGCCGAGTGGCACGACGCGTACACGTTGCCGTCGCTCTGGGACTTCTTCACGCCGAACCGTGACAACCACGGCAGCTTCTTCTTCGACTGGGGCACCGAGGACGAGGTCGCGTGGCGCGACAATTACCGCCGCTGGATGGTGTTCGTGAACGACTACAAGAATCGCGGCGGCCGCGTGACGGTCGGCTCCGATGCGGGCTTCATCTACAAGATCTACGGCTTCGGCACGATCGAGGAGCTCGAGCTGCTGCGCGAGGCCGGCTTCCACCCGCTCGAGGTCGTCCGCGCCGCGACGTACGCCGGTGCGCAGGCGCTCGGTGCCGCGGATCGCATCGGCTCGATCGAGCCCGGCAAGCTCGCGGACCTCGTCGTGCTTTCCGAAAACCCGCTCGCGAACCTCAAGGTGCTATATGGCACCGGCCACATCCGCCTCGGCGACGACGGCAAGCTTGCGCGCGTCGGTGGCGTGAAGCTGACGATCACGGACGGCATCGTCTACGACGCGAAGGCACTGCTCGCCGACGTGCGGCGCATCGTCGCCGATGCGAAGGCGAAGCGCGGCATCGAGGCGTTGCCGCAGCCCTGAGTGGCGCGTCCCTTGTAGGAGGGGCCTCAGCCCCGACGGCGACGCGCTTCGCCTGGAGCGCGGTGAAGTCGGGGCTGAGGCCCCTCCTACAACGGCCTTCGAGCCGGCCTCGCATGCGGCGCGCTGCCGCGCTGGCCCCGCGGCGCGTTCGCCGCCTCCGATACGAGCCATTCGACGAACCGGGTCGCAGCCGGCGCGAGCGCGCGATGCGCGGGATACACGACGTAGTACGCGAAGTGCGTCGCGAGCTCCGGGCCCGGCAGCGCGACGAGCTCGCCGCGCTCGAGCAGCGGCTGCGCGAGCCTGCCGCGGGCGAGCACGACGCCGAGCCCCGCGGCCGCCGCGATCATCGCGTCCGACGTGTTCGCGATGTGGTGCACCGCGGGCAGGCGCATGCGCCGAGCGCCCGCGGCGCGCAGCCATTCGCGCCATCCCTGCATCGACAGGTCGCCGATCAGCGGCATCGCCGCGATGTCGTCCGCGTCCGTCACCGCGCCGACACCCGGGAGGCTCGGCGACGCAGCGGGGAACATGACGTCGTCCATCAGGAAGCGCGCGTCGAGGCCCGCCCATTGCCCCGGCCCGTAGCGGATGCCGAGATCGGCGCCGCCGGCCTCGAAGCGCGAGAGCGCGCGGTCCGCGTCGATCGAGACGCGCACGGTCGGGTGCGCCGCCGCGAAGCGCGCGAGCCGCGGCATCAGCCAGCAGGTCGCGAGCGACGGCAGCATCGTGATGCGGATCCGCTGCAGGTCACGCGCCGCACGCAGGCTGCCGAGCACCGCATCGAGATCGCCTAGCGCGCTCGCCGATGCGTCCGCGAGCATCCGGCCCTCGGCCGTCAACAGCACGCCACGCGCATGGCGCTGGAACAGGCTGCAGCGCAGCTGCGCCTCGAGCTTGCGGACGTGGTGGCTCACGGCGCTCGCGGTGAGGCTGAGCTCCGCGGCGGCGTGCGCGAAGTTCTGGTGGCGGGCCGCGGCCTCGAATGCCGCGAGCGCCGCGAGCTGCGAAGAGCGCGCGAGCATCAGACACGAATCCTGCTTGTGGCTACCGCGCAAAGTATGCGCTTGTGCGGGCTACGCAACCAGGGACAATTCGACCAGCCGATAGTCCGGCTTGAAGGTGAATCGACGTGGCCAGTGTTTTCGCAACCCTGCCGTTGCCCGCCAGCCGCGAGGCGCTGGCCTCGTGGATCACGCCGCTCGAGCTCACCGCGCTCGCGGCGATCTGGGGCGCGTCGTTCCTGTTCATGCGCATCGCAGCGCCCGAGTTCGGCGCGCTGCCGCTTGCCTCGGTGCGCCTCGCGTTCGGGGCGCTCGCGCTCGCGCCGTTCGTGTGGCTCGCGCGGCGCGAGCTCCCCGTCGCGATCTGGCCGAAGCTCGCACTGATCGGCGCGCTGAACTCCGCGATCCCGTTCGTGCTGTTCGCATGGACCGCGACGCGCGCGCCGGCTGGCGTCAGCGCGATCGCGAACAGCACGACGGTGCTGTTCACCGCGCTCGTCGCATTCGTCGCATGGCGCGAACCGATCGGCCTGCGCCGCGCCGTCGGGCTCGGCCTCGGGTTCCTCGGCGTCGTCGTGCTCGCGGGCGGTGACGCGGGTGGCGGCGACGTCATGCGCGGCGCGACCGCCGGGACGGTCGCGGCGCTGCTCTACGGCGTTGCGGCGAACCTCGTCAAGCGCAAGCTCGCCGGCCTGCCCGCGGTCGGCATCGCCGGTGCGACGCTCGTCGCGTCGGCGCTGATGCTCGCGCCGTTCGGCGTCGCGCAATGGCCGGGAGCGCCGATCTCCGTCCGGGCGTGGTGGTGCGCGATCGCGATTGGCGTGCTCTGCACCGGCATCGCGTACGCGCTGTATTTCCGGCTGATCCGCCGCGTCGGTCCCGGTCGTGCGGTCACGGTGACCTATCTCGTGCCGCTGTTCGCGGTCGCGTGGGCGTGGCTCGTACTCGGCGAGCCGCTAACCTGGCCGATGGCGCTCGCCGGCGCGCTGATCCTCGGCGGGATCTCGCTCGCACAATCGAAGGCGAAGTAATTCCTCAGGCGCTGCACAACTCGAGCGCGGAGGCCTCGGCGCGGAGCGCGCGGCTCAGATAACAGTGCGAGCCGCACGCGCTGAAGCCCGCAGCCGCGAACACCTTGCGATACCACGCGGCGGGCCGCGAGACGTAGCCGTCGTGGTCGCCGACGAAGTCGTCGCCGCGGCAGAACAGCTCGAGGAACGCGAGCCCGGTGCAGAGGTACTCGAACCCCGCGACGCCGCGCTTGAGCTCGACCGTCGGCACGTAGTGCAGCACGTCGGAGCAGACGAGCAGGTCGACCGGCGCGTCGAAGCGCTGGTGCTCGAGGTCGGCGAACCCGAGCAGGCGCAGGTTGCGCGCGGTCCCATGGCGCGCGATCGCGTATTCGCTCGAATCCAGGCCGAGATATCGCACGCGCGGCCGCAGCGCGCGCAGCGGCGCGAGCCACGCGCCTTCGCCGGCGCCGACGTCGAGCACCGATTCGATCGGCCGGCCGAGGTAGTACTCCGCCGTCGCGACGACCATGCGCACCTTGCGCTCGAGCACGAGCGGCGACTTCACCGCGTGGCGCGGGTCGCGATACCAGCGGTCGAAGTACTCGCGGTCGTAGCGCTTGGGAGCCATGCGCGATCATAAGCCGGCGTGCGCCGCGCGCGGGCCTGCATCACAGGTGCGGCTCGACGAGGCGCAGCAGGTCTGCAAGCGGCAGCGCGCCGCTCGTGCGCGCAACTTCCTGCCCGCCGCGAAAGATCGCGAGCGTCGGGATGCTGCGGATCGCATGGCGCTGCGCGATCGCGGGCTCGGCCTCGGTGTCGAGCTTCGCGAGGCGCGCGCGCGGCTCGAGCCGCGCGCACGCCTGCTCGTAGGTCGGCGCGAACGAGCGGCACGGGCCGCACCACGGCGCCCAGAAGTCGACGACGACGGGCAGGTCGGTGCGTTGCAGCATCGCATCGAAGCTCGTGCCCGCGAGCGCGACCGGTCGTGCATCGAACAG
>DATLNY010000411.1:0-2144 GCA_035536495.1 Candidatus Saccharimonadia bacterium
GTCGACACGCACGGCGCCTCGGTCATCGAGCCGGTCTGGGCCCTGCTCGAGCGCGCGTATGCGGCGGTCGGCCCGGTTCCCACGCTGCTCGAGCGCGACTTCAACTTCCCGCCGATGAGCGAGCTGCTCGGCGAGGTCGAGCGCGTTCGCGCGCTGCAGGGGTCCGTCGCCGCGGCCCCGTCGCGCGCGACCCGCGCGGCGCGATGAGCGGCCCGGACTTCCGCGAGCTGCAGTACGCGTTCGCCGCGCACCTGCGCGATCCCGATCGCAACGCGGCGCCCGCGGGCATCGACGACCGGCGCCTCGCGGTCTACCGCGAGCTCTTCTACAACAACGTCGAGGGGCTGCTCGCGAGCAACTTCCCGGTGATTCGCCGGCTCACGCCCGATGCGCGCTGGCATGCGCTCGTGCGCGAGTTCTATTCGACCCACCAGTCCCACACGCCGTTGTTCACCGAGATCGGGCGCGAGTTCCTGAAGTTCCTCGACGCGCGCGACGCCGGCGGCGATCCGCCGTTCCTGCAGGAGCTCGCGCACTACGAGTGGGTCGAGCTCGCCGTGTCGATCGACGAGCACACGCACGACGAGGTCCCGCACGATCCATCCGGTGACGTTGTCGCTGGCGTGCCGCGGGTCTCGCCGCTCGCGTGGCCGCTCGTCTACCGATATCCGGTCCACCGGATCCGCGAGGACTTCCAGCCGACCGAGCCGCCCGCACAGCCGACGTGCCTCGTCGTCGTGCGCAACCGGCGCGACGAGGTCGCGTTCATGGAGGTGTCGCCGCTGACGATCCGGTTGCTCGAGGCGCTGCAAGAAAATCCCGAGCTGACCGGTCTCGAGTGCGTCGAGTCGCTTGCCGCGTCGGTCGAAGCACGCCAGCGCGACGCGCTCGTCGCCGCGGGCGCGGCGATGCTGCGCCAGCTGCACCAGCGCGACGTGCTCCTCGGAACTGCCTGAGCCGCAACGGATTCACGCCGCCCCCGTCCACCCAACGCCGCCCGTCCCGGCTGCGCCGACATGGAACATTGCATGCGCTTCGCATTCCACAACCTGCTCAACGCCTGGGAGTCGCTGACGGTTCGCCTGCGCGGCGCAGGCGACGTCATCCCGGGGCTCGCGCTGCGACTCGTGATGGGCTGGGAATTCTTCGAGTCGGGTCGCGAGAAACTCGGCGGCACCAACTGGTTCGCGGACGTGCAGTCGAGCTTTCCGTTCCCGTTCGACGTAGTGCCGACATCCTTGTCGTGGAGCGTCGCGACCTGGTTCGAGCTCGTCGGCGGCGTTGCACTCTGGCTCGGGCTCGCGACACGCTTCTTCGCGTTCGGCTTGTTGTTCCTGACGTTCGTCGCCACAGCGGCGGTGCACTGGCCCGACATGTGGAGCATGTGGTCCGAACTGCTCGAGGGCTATGCGATCAGCGATAGCGGCAACGGCAACTACAAGCTGCCGCTGCTCTTCGTCGTGATGCTGCTGCCGCTCGTGTTCAATGGCGCGGGGCGGCTCTCGCTCGACCACCTCATCGGCAAGCTCGCGAACCTCGACACGACTTCGGCGCCGCTGCTCGATGCGTATGCGTGGGCGCTCGCATTCGCGGTGCTCGGTCTGCCGTTCCTGATGCTGATGCCGAAGCTCGGCGTCGCGCTGCTCGCGCTTTCGCTCGCGTGCGCGGCGTTCGGGCGCTACGCGCGCGCCTAGTTGACCGCTCTACTTGCCGGCGAGCGGCTTGAGCAGGTCGTCCATCGTCTTGTTCATGTTGGCGAACTTGTAGTTCGGCAGCACGAACGCCCAGCCCTCGAACTTGCGCTGCAACTGGGCGACCTCGTCGCGCAGCTTCGCAAGCTGCTGCTCGCGGTCGCGGGCTGGATCGGTGACGGCAAGCGGCGCTTCGATCGGCGCGCCCGGCGGCTCGTTGCCCGGCGACTGTGCGCCAGGCTGCGGTGCCGCTGCGCGCGCGGCATCGCCGGGCGGTGCCGCGTCCGGCGTCGTGGGGGCCGCAGCGGCCGTCGTCGCGGAGGCACTCGAAATCGCGGCCGCTGCGCCGCCGTCGTCCGTTTTCGCAGCTGGCGTCACCGCGCGCGCGGCCTGGTCCGCAGCGGCCTTCGCCTGCATCGAGTCGATCCACGCGTTCGCGACCGCTTCGTCGAG
>DATLNY010000412.1:0-2493 GCA_035536495.1 Candidatus Saccharimonadia bacterium
CGCGCGATGATCTGGGGACGGCTGCGCACGCAACGTTCGGTCGCGACGGAGCGCATGCAGTTTCGCGCCTCGGATGGAACCGAGTACGACGGCGAGCTCAGCTGCGAGCTGTTCGATCAGGACGGCGCGCAGTACGTGCTCGCGTGGATGCAGTCGGTGCGACCGGCCGGTGCCGTCACCGACGAGCAGCGCGACCTCAACAGCTACCGCGCGCTTTTCCACGGGGCCACCGAGGGCATCTTCCGGAGCCTTCCCGGCGGCGCGTTCGTCGATGCGAACCCTGCCGCGGCGCGGATCTTCGGCTACGACTCGCCCGAGCACCTGATGCTGTCGCTCGCGACGGCGGCGGAGCTCTACGTCGACGCGGCGCACGCGCGGCACGTGTCCGAAATGCTGCGTCGCGACGGCCGCATCGAGGACGTCCGCTCCGCGGTGCGGCGCCGCGACGGCAGCACGATCTGGATCTCGGAGAACTGCCGGGTCGTCCGCGACGAGGACGGGCGCGTGCTGTTCCACGAAGGCACCGTCATCGACATCACCGAGCGGCTCGCGGCCGAGCATGCGCTGCGGCAGTCCGAGGCGATGTACAAGATCCTCGTCGACAACTGCCGCGACGGCGTGTTCCTGGTCCAGCAGGGCACGGTCCTCTTCGTCAACCGCGCGCTCGCCGACATGCTCGGCTACACGATCGAGGCCATGCTCGGCATGCCGTACATGGAGCTCGTCGCACCGGAGCACCGGCCCGCGCAGACGCAGCGACGCCGAGCGCGCGAGGCGGGATCGCAGCAGACCCAGAACTACGAGATCCTGCTGTTGCGCCGCGACGGCGAGCGCCGCCTCGTGCTCGTGCACGCCGACGCGATCGAGTTCAACGGCGCGATCGCCTCGACCGGCATCATGCGCGACATCACCGAGGAACGACGCCAGCGCCGCGCGCTCGAGGACGGCGAGCGCAAGTATCGCGAGCTGTTCGAGCATTGCCCGATCGGACTGGTCCGCTCGCACCTCGACGGCACCGTGCTCGAGGTCAACCCGGCGCTCGCGCAGATGATGGGCTACGCCTCGCCGGCCGAGGCGAAGACCGCCGCACCCACGATGCTCGAGGTCTACGCCGATCCCACGCAACGCCCCGTGCTGGTCGAGCGCATCCGCCGCGAGGGCGAGCTGCGCAACGTCCACACGCAGGTGCTGCGCGCCGACGGCGCGAAGCTCTGGGTCGAGGTCAGCGTGCGCGTGCTGCATCAGCCCGACGGCAGCGCGCACTTCGAAGGCTCCGTCGTCGACATCACGCAGCGGCTCGCGATGGAGCAGGCGCTGAAGCGTTCCGAGGCGCGCTATCGCAGCCTCGTCGAGCACAGCCAGGTCGGCGTGTACATGATGCTCGGGGACACGTACACGTACGTCAACGCGGCGTTCGCGGCGATGGTCGGCTATGCCGAATCGGAGCTCGTCGGCCTCGACTACCGCGAGATCATCACCGAGGAGACCGCGCGGCTGCAGCGCGACCGCGACGCGCGGCGCGAGCGCGGCGAAGTGCTGCCGCCGGAATACGAGTGCACGATCCGCCGCAAGGACGGCGGCCAGGTCCACGTCGTCGTCAGCGCCGGCTACGTCGAGCTCGACGGCGTGCGCTACGTCAGCGGCACGCTGCGCGACATCACGCGGCGGCGGCAGGCCGAGCAGCGCCTCAAGTTCAACGCGACGCACGACCCGCTGACCGGCCTGCCGAATCGGCTGTTGTTCCAGCAGCAGCTCGGCGATGTGATCAAGCGCGCGCGCGTCGAGCACGCGTACGACTACGCGGTGCTGTTCCTGGACCTCGACGGGTTCAAGCTCGTCAACGACAGCCTCGGGCACGCCGCCGGCGACCGCCTGCTCGTCGCGATCGCCGAGAAGCTCTCGGTCGCGATCGCGGGGGAGGCGCTCGTCGCCCGCTACGGCGGCGACGAGTTCACGATCCTGCCGCTGGGCCCCTGCGGTCGCGACCGCGCGCTCGCGGTGGCCGACCGCGTGCTCGGCATCTTCGATCGCGCGTTCGACATCGCGGGGCACCACGTCTATTCCGGCGCGAGCGTCGGCGTCGTGCTAGGGCGCGCCGAGTACCGCTCGCCCGACCAGGTGCTGCGCGACGCCGACACCGCGATGTACCGCGCGAAGGCCGGCGGCAAATCGGCCTGGGTCGTGTTCGACGAGGCGATGCACGCGGCGGCGCGTTCGCGCTTCCAGCTCGAGATCGACCTGCGTCTCGCGCTCGAGCGGGAGGAATTCCGGCCGTATTTCCAGCCGATCGTCTCGCTCGGCGACTCGCGCATCGTCGCGGTCGAGGCCCTCGTGCGCTGGGAGCATCCGCAGCGCGGGCTGCTGCTGCCGGGCGAGTTCCTCCACGTCGCCTACGAAGCCGGGCTGCTCGCGGAGCTCGACTGGTGGATGCTCGAGGAAGCCGGGCGCCACCTCGCGGCGTGGCGGCGGCGCTACCCGCAGCACGCCGAGCTT
>DATLNY010000413.1:0-5488 GCA_035536495.1 Candidatus Saccharimonadia bacterium
ATGCGCCGCTCGATCGCCGACATCTGGTCGCGTTCGGACCGGATCTTCAGCAGCGGCGACATCGGCGTGCTCACGCGGCGAGCGGTTCCAGGCCGCGGATGCGCTGGATGCCGAGGCCCGGCGCGTCGGTCACGGAGATCTCCGACTCGTTGAAGATCACGCCGCCCTCGACCGGGTTGAACGCGCAGAGGCTCGGCCCGTCGAGATCGACCTTCGTGATGACGTTCGACTTCGCGACCGCGAGGTGCGCCGCGGCCGCGACGCTGATGCTCGTCTCGATCATGCAGCCGATCATGCATTCGACCTGGTAGACCGCGCAGATGTCGGCGATCTGGATCGCCTTCGACAGCCCGCCGGTCTTCATCAGCTTGATGTTGATGATGTCGGCCGCGCGCATCCGGATCAGCTCGATGACCTCGGCGGGGCCGAACACCGATTCGTCGGCCATGATCGGCGTGTGCACGCGCTCGGTGACGTATTTGAGCCCCGCGAGGTCGGCGGCCTTGACCGGCTGCTCGACGAGCTCGAGCTTCACGCCGGCGTCCTCGAGCGCCTGCACCGCGTAGACGGCCTGCTTCGCGGTCCAGCCCTGGTTCGCGTCGAGCCTGATCAGCGCGCGGCCCTCGACCGCGGAATAGACGGCCTTGACGCGCTCGAGGTCGACGCCGATGTCCTTGCCGACCTTGATCTTCAGCGTCTCGAAGCCGCGCGCGACCGCCGCGAGCGAGTCGGCGACCATCTTCTCGATGTAGTCGACGCTGATCGTGATGTCGGTCGTGATGACGGGGTCGCCGCCGCCGAGCATCTTGTAGAGCGGCGCGTTGTAGAGCTGCCCGAACAGGTCGTACACCGCGATCTCGACTGCCGCCTTCGCCGACGAGTTCTTCTCGAGCGCGCCCTGGATCAGGCCGGTGATGCGGTTGAGGTTCGCGATCTCCTCGCCGATGATCCGCGGCCGGATGAACTTGCGGATCGCCTCGACGATCGAGCCGTGCGTGTCGCCGGTGATGACGGCCGTCGCGGGCGCCTCGCCGTAGCCGACGTTGCCGGTGTCGGTCTCGACGATGACGATGATGTCCTCGACCGTGTCGATCGTGCGCAGCGCGGTCTTGAACGGCGTCTTCAGCGGCACGCGCAGCATCGCGAAGCGGATGTCGGTGATCTTCATTTCGACGCGTCCGCGTCGACGGGCCGGATGCGCTGGATCGCGGTGATGCGATCGATCGTCGGCATCGCTTCGCCGGCGTAGAGCGGCAGCAGCGGCGTGACCGAGACGCCGTTGAGCGTGACGCGCTTGTACGCGCCGCCGGCGTCGAGATAACCGATGCCCGTCGTGTCGTGGATGACGTAGGGGCCGTCCTTTTCCTGGCCGATCACCATCATGACGTGGCCGGGAATGTAGACGAGGTCGCCGACGTCGAGCTCGCGCAGCACTTCGACGCGGTCCTCGCGCGACCAGCCCTCGTCGAACGCGATGCGGTCGTACGCGGGGCTGATCGCCTGGTCGCGCGTGTTGCGAGGGATCATGACGCCGAAGCTGCGGTAGACCTCCGAGACGAAGCCCGAGCAGTCGCGCGCGTTGTAGTCGTGTCCCCAGCCGTAGCGCTCGCCGAGGAACTTGAAGCCCTGGCGCAGCACGTTCGCGCGCGTCAACGGAAGGTAGTCGTCGGATACGTCGGCACTGCGCGGCAGCAGCGCCGGCGCGAACGCGAGCGTGCCGTCGGCGGTGCGGACCGGCAGCTCGATGACGTGGTTCGTGTACGGATGCTGGCCGTTGACGGGCCGGTCGCCGGGCCAGTCCGCGAGGACCGGCACGCGCACGCCCATGTCGAGCTGCAGCTCCGAGACGGCCGGCGCGTCCGGTGTGTAGACCGTCCGGACCGTCGGGCCGGTCACGACGAGGTAAGGCGCCTTCCGCGTGTAGCCGAGCACCGCGTCGCGCGCACCGATCGCGACGTTCGCGCGCTCGATCCACGCTTCGTAGAGCGCGCTGATGACGAACAGCCAGCGGCCGTCGCGGCTTTCGTGCACGACCGCGACCGGCGTGCCGGGGAACAGCGCGTTTTCCTGGAATCGATCGATGTTCGTGTTGTCGGGCGCGTTGAACACGCGCTGCAATGTCGGGAATGCGCGCAGCGGCGCGCGCCGGACGACGAGCCCGTATTGCGTCGCGCGCGACGCTGCGATCGCATCGAGCGCGAGCGACTCCTCGAGCGCGCGGAACACGTCGTCGGTGACGACCGCGCCGCTCGTGTCGTAGAGCGCGCCGTCGGGACGCCGGGAAATCGCCTCGATCCAGCCGCGGACGCGCGCGGCCTCGACCTCGCGCGGAAGCGCGGCGAGATCGTTGACCGACGGGTCCGTGCCGACGAGCCGCGCGTTGAGCGCTTCGATTTCGCGTTCGCTCAGCAGGCGCTTGCCGTTTTCGGCGTCACGCCGGATCCAGTAGTCGGCGTCGAGTTGCGGTGCGGCGACGCCGATGACGTCGTGCGTCGGGGGCTTCGCGCCGACGGCCGCGCTCCCCAGCAGCGACGCTGAGAGCAGCGCACGAACCAACGTCCCCGTCGGCCAGAACTTCGCGTGCATCGCGCCCCCCGATTGCCGCTTGCGCTCGGCTTCAGAATACATGCTTCGCGCAGTTTCCAATAGAGAATAAATTATTGACCGGCTCGGGGGGCCATGTTACACAGCGTTCGGGCAGCCGCGAGCACGGGGTACAGCCGGCGTGGGAGTTCCGAACGACCAGCTTGGCGTTGCCGTCCTTGCGGCGATCGCGCCTCGTCCCCGGGGTCGCGATGCGCTCGTCGGCCTGCTGCTCGTCTTCCTCGCGGCCGGCGGAATCGCACGCGCCGCGGTCGATCCGGCCCCCGAGCTCGCCGAGATCGCGCGGCTCGTCGACGCGGGCCGTTTCGCCGAGGCCGAGCGACGCATCGGCACCGCGCTCGCGACCACCGGCACAGCGCGTGACGCACGCACCGCGCTCGAGTTCGAGCGCGAGCGGATGCGCCGCATTCGTCTCGACTTCCCGCACGATCGCGCCGACATCGCGTCGCAGTTGCGCAAGCAGGCGCCGGGCCTCACCGACGCCGAGATCGACGCGTGGGAAAAAGCCGGCTGGCTCGAGCACCAGGACATCGACGGTGAGCGCTGCTCTTTCGACCGTGCCGCGTCGAACGCGTTCCGCGTGAGCCCGGCCGCGCTTGCGAAGCGCGACGCAAAGCTCGGTCCGTTCCGCGAAGGTCCGTACGAGCGGCTCAACCCGCAGCACGTCGCGATCCGCAACGCCGCGATCGCGAACCGCGCGACGAGCGTCGAGCCGCGCCGATTGCGCATCACGCAATCGCTGACGGTCGAGCCCGACGCGGTTCCCGCTGGCGAGAGCGTGCGCGCGTGGATCCCGTATCCGCGCGAAATCGAAGGGCAGCAGGAGCAGATCCGCTTCGTCGAGAGCACGCCGTCCGCGCACCGCATCGCGCCGGAGTCGGCGCTGCAGCGCACCGTCCATCTCGAGCAGCCCGCGCGGGGAGGCGAGCCGACGAAGTTCTCGATCAGCTACGAGGTCACGATCCACGCGCGTTACCACGCGATCGACGCGGCGAAGGTAATGCGTGCCGCGCCGACGGCCGAGCTCGCGCCGTTCCTCGCGGAGCGTGCGCCGCACGTCGTGTTCACGCCGGCGCTGCGCGAGTTCTCGCGACGCGCGGTCGGCGACGCGAAGCAGCCGTACGAGATCGCGAAACGGCTGTTCGACGCCGTCGACCGCATCCCGTGGGCCGGCGCGCGCGAATACTCGACCTTGACGAACATCCCCGAGCACGTCCTTGCGAAGGGCTATGGCGACTGCGGCCAGCAGACGCTGCTGCTGATGACGCTGCTGCGGATGAACGGGATCCCGTCGCGCTGGCAGTCGGGCTGGGTGTTCTCGGATGGCGACTACGCGAACCTGCACGACTGGGGCGCGCTCTGGCTCGCGCCGTACGGCTGGGTCCCGATGGACGTCACGACGGGACGGCTCGAGAGCGACGATCCCGCGCTCGCGTATTTCTATCTCGGCGGCCTCGATGCGTACCGCATCGCGTTCAACGACGACTGGGGGCGCGAGTTCGTGCCGCCGAAGAAGCACTACCGCTCCGACACGGTCGACTCGCAGCGTGGCGAGGCCGAGTGGGACGGGGGCAACCTGTATTTCGACCAGTGGGACTACGAGTTCGACTGGCAGCTGCTGCCGATACCGAAACGCGCCTGACCGACACCATCCATCCAAAAGCATGAGGGACGTGGGCATGAACCACCGGAATATTCGAAAGTCCGTACTGAGCATCGCACTCGGCGTGTGTCTCGCCTCGATGGCGCCGACGCAGTCCGCCCATGCCGCGAACTCGGACGGCTCGATGCTGGGCACCGCCGCGCCCGGTGCGGTCGTGACCGTGCGCAACGAGGAAACCGGGTTCACCCGGACCGTGACGGCCGACGACGAAGGCAACTACCGGTTCCCGTTCCTGCCCGTCGGCGAGTACCGCGTCGAGGCGCACCGCGACGGCACCCTCGTCGGCACGCCGGTCGATGCGCGAGTGAGCCTCGGCAACACGACGAAGGTCGACCTCGGCAGCGGTGCCGCGAGCCTCGAACGGATCGAGGTCGTCGGCGATGCGATCGCCGCGGTCGTCGACGTCACCTCGACCGAGTCGGCCACCAACGTCACGCGCGAGGAATACAGCCGCCTGCCGGTCGACCGCACGCTCACCGACGTCGCGCTGCTCGCGCCGGGACTCAATCGCGGCGACAACGATCTCGGCGGCATCTCTTTCGGCGGCTCGTCGGTCGCCGAAAACGCCGTCTACGTCAACGGCCTCAACGTCACCGACTTCTACAACCGCATCGGCTTCAACTCGACGCCGTTCGCGTTCTACGAGGAAGTCCAGGTCAAGACCGGCGGCTACTCGGTCGAGTTCGGCCGCACGACCGGCGGCGTCATCAACGCCGTGACGCGCTCGGGCACGAACGAGTTCCACGCCGGCGCGGAGCTCGTGTGGGAACCGAACCAGTGGCAGTCCGAGGCCGAGGACCGTTTCTTCAACGGCGACCGCTACTACGTCGCGCGCTTCGACGACTACGACCGCACGAGCCTCAACGTCTACGGGTCCGGGCCGATCATCGAGGATCGCCTGCACTTCTTCGCGATGTACGAGTTCCGCGACTTCCAGCCGAACAACACCTCGACCGCGGGCACGACGTACTTCCAGGGCGACAGCGACGACGGCTTCTACGGCGCGAAGGTCGACTGGTCGATCACCGACCGCCACCTCCTGAGCTTCCTCGCGTTCTCCGACGAGACCGAGACCGTGAGAGACGTGTTCGTGTTCAATCCCACGACCGGCGAGCGCGGTGCCCAGACCAACACCCAGTTCGTGCAGTCGGGCGGCGACAACTGGTCCGCAACCTACACCGGCTACCTCACCGACTCGCTCTCGGTGAAGGCGATGTACGG
>DATLNY010000414.1:0-5921 GCA_035536495.1 Candidatus Saccharimonadia bacterium
TTTCGTAGACGCTGCCGCTCACGACGACGGCGGTCGGCGCGAGGATCGTGACGCCCTCGACCGGCTCGATCTCCTGCGCGAGCTTGCCGTCGGCGTCGAGCACGGCGTCGATCACGTCGCGCGGATCCTTCGGCAACTCCGCCAGCGGGTCGCCGAAATGGAAATCCTTCAACGCCTCGACGGGATGGGCGTCGTTCGCGACGATGACGCTAGCCGTGAATCGGTTACCCGCAGCCGATGCGCCGTAGAGGTAGTCGGCCTCGACTTCGAGCGGCAGGGTCTCGCCGGGCGCAAGCCGCTCGCGCGGCGAGGACAGCTCGAGCTTCAGCCGCTCGGGCAGGAATTCCTCGACCCGGAATTCGAACGTTCGCGCGCTTTCCGTCGACGACGGATCGGTCGAGAGCTCGAGCGTCCACCGGCCGGTCCTCGCGTCCGGCGCAATCCGTCGTTCGTACGCGTAGTAACCGAGCTCGCCCGGCTCGAGCTGCTGCGTGTGGAGCGCGCGACCGTCGGGCTGCTTCAGCGTCGCGTAGAGCGCCTGCGGCGGGACGGGCTTGCCGTCGTGGTCGCGCAGCAGCGCCGCGACGCGCACGAGCTCACCGGGGCGGTAGAGATCGCGGCCCGACCACGGGAAGATCTCGAGCGCGCGCTGCGTGCGACCGGCGATCGCGAATTCCGAAAGATCGAGCGCCGGCTGGTTGAACGCCAGCACCGAGACGTCGCGACCGCGCTCGGCGACGAGCACGTGCGTCGCGTCGAGTTTGTAGCCTGGAAGTGTCGCGATGCCTTTCGAATTGGTCTCGGCCTGCGCGCGGACCTTGCCGTCGCGATCGCGGACGGTGAGCGCGACGCCGCCCGCGGGCTTGCCGCTTTCCAGCGATGCGGCGTGGACGAGGAGACTGTCGCGATACGCGCGCACGTGCACGCCGAGGTCGCTGACGAAGTACATCGCGGTGTCGTACTCGTGCGTGAAGCGCCCCGGGCGCTTCATCACGGCGAAATAGAGGCCCGGTGCCTTGAGCTCGGCGATGTCGCGGACCGGGATGTACGACAGCGTGCGCTGGTTTGCCGCGGCCTCGATCGCGAACCGGTTCGAATAGACCGGGTCGGCGAAATTCGAAAGCTCGCTGAGCGACCAGTAGCTGCGCCGGCCCGTGCGCGTGTAGTCGCCGAGGAATTTCGCGAGGTCGTCATCGCGCACGCGCAGGAATTCGAGGTCGAGCTCGGGCACGTTGACCGTGACGACCGGCAGGCCGCGCGACTCGTGCGTCGGCAGCACGCTGCCCTGGCTTGCGAATCCGGCGATCGGCTCGAGCGGCCCCGTGTAGATCTCGCGCGTGACGGGCTGCGCGAGTGTCTTGCCGTCGGCGGCCGACAGGCCCGGCTTCAGCGTGACCTTGTAGGTCTTGTCGGCGTCGAGGTACGGGAAGCGCAGCCGCTTCGCGTCCTCGTCGAGCACCCAGCTGCCGGTCACCGGCGCGCCCGCATCGGTCGTGACGCTCGCGAGCTCGTCGAACTTCTGCCCGGTCGCGAGCGCCGCCGAAAACGTCAGCAGCGCCGCCGGCCGGCCCTCGAAGTCGTCGACCTCGACGCGCTGGACACCGAACGCGCCCGCGGGCAACGCCGCGGCATCCTCGGCGGTCGCCGCGACCGGCGCCTGCGCATCGGGCTCATCGCGACCACACCCGGCGATCGCGACAGCGCAAAGCAGCACGAGCCCGGCGAGGCTCGTTCGAAACCGACGCGACATGGTGAGTTCCCGTGCAGATTCGCAACAAGTATAAGGCGTCGATTGCGGCGCGCCGGGGCCGCGGCGATGGCGGGAATCGGGCACGCGAACGATCGCCGCTCGCCCGCCGCCGGGGACGCGCGTACCATCGCACGGCAGGGGGGCCACATGTCCGTCAACACCGTGATCGTGATCCTGCGGGCTCGCCCGGGCGAGTACCCGCCCGTCGCGCCGCCGCCCTACGTCGGCGACCTCGCGTTCGACGGCCTGTACGACGCGCGCGGACTGCAGAAGATCGCGCGGATCGAACCGAACATCGTGCTGCTCGACCTGCGCGGCTTGAGCGAACCGATCGGGATGCTGATCGGCGCAGCGAGGCTCGCCTGTCCCGCGGCGCGCGTCGTCGCGATCGGCATGCCGTACGACGAGCACATGGCCGAGCAGGCGATCGTCGCGGGCGCCGCGGGGTTCCTCACGCGCGACGTCGGCGACCAGGCGCTCGCCACGGCGGTCACCAATGCGTCGCGCAGCGCGATGCACCTGACGAGCACCGGCATGCGCGCGATGAACAAGCTCGTCGAAGCGCACAACAAGGACAAGTCGAAGACCTGATGCCACGCGCGCGGTCGCTACTCCGTCGCGCGGAATCGTGATAAACCGGCGGCAGGGCGGGCTGGGAATCGGTGCGATGGCGATGCGCGGCAACCGGGGCGCCCGCGAGGCGATGTCGAAGGTCGACACCGCGTGGCTGCGCATGGAGCGCCCCACGAACCTCATGATGATCACCGGCGTCATGATGTTCGAGACGCCGCTCGATCCCGGCCGATTCAAGCGCCTGCTCGCCGAGCGATTCCTCGAGTTCCGCCGTTTCCGCCAGAAGGCCGTCGACAGCGCGTCGGGCGCGTACTGGGAAACCGACGTCGATTTCGACCTCGACTGGCACGTGCGCGTCACCGCGCTGCCAGGCGACGCCGGCAAGCTCGAGCTAGAGAAGCTCGTCAGCGAGCTCGCGTCGACGCCGCTCGATCATTCGAAGCCGCTCTGGCAGTTCCACGTCGTCGAGCGCTACGGCGGCGGCAGCGCGCTGATCTCGCGCATCCACCACTGCTACGCAGACGGCATCGCGCTCGTGCAGGTGCTGCTTTCGCTGACCGAGGTCGAGCTCAAGCCCGAGCAGCGCGGCGATCTTTCGCGCAGCTGGTTGCGCGAAGACCGTGGCACCGTCATGCAGCGCCTGCTCGAACCCGCGCGCGCGGGCTTCAACCAGGCCGTGCACGTCGGCGGCAAGGTCATCGCGAAGGGGCGCGAGCTCCTCAACGATCCGTCGCTCGCGGGCATGCTCGCGTACGAGGGCAGCGAAATCGCGCGCGAGCTCGCGATCGCGCTGACGCTGCCCGACGATCCGCCGACGCGCTTTCGCGGCGCGCTCGGCGTGTCGAAGCGCGTCGCGTGGGCCGATCCGCTGCCGCTCGACGAGGTCAAGACGATCGGGCGCGCGCTCGGCTGCACCGTCAACGACGTGCTGCTCGCGTCGGCGTGCGGCGCGCTGCGCGGCTACCTCGTCGACCAGGGCGAGGAGATCGACGGCATCACGATCCGCGCGACGGTGCCGGTGAACCTGCGGCCGCTCGAGCACGCGAAGAAGCTCGGCAACCATTTCGGGCTGGTGTTCCTCGAGCTGCCGATCGGCGAGCCCAATCCGCTGCGACGCCTCGAACGGATCGCCGCGAACATGCGCCAGCTCAAGCGCTCGCGCCAGGCGATCGTCGCATTCGGCCTGCTCGCGGCGCTCGGCATGAGCCCCGCGGCGCTGCAGCGCCCCGCGCTCGAGATGTTCAGCCGCAAGGCGACTGCGGTCGCGACGAACGTGCCGGGTCCGCAGATGCCGCTTTACTTCGCCGGCGCGAAGATCACGGAGCAGATGTTCTGGGTCCCGCAGACCGGTTCGATCGGGCTTGGCCTGAGCATCCTGTCGTACAACGGCGCGGTGCACTTCGGCCTGATCGCCGACGCGAAGCTCGTGCCCGATCCCGATGAGGTCATCCGCCGCTTCACGCTCGAGTTCGAGAAGCTCGTCCTCGTCACGCTGATGGAGGACTGGAACGCGGACATCACGTCCGCGGGTGCCGAGGCGACGCTCGCGAAGCACGCGGGCGATTTCGCGGAAGAACACGCGAGGAATCGCAGCTCGCGCCGCATGCGTGCGCGAAAATCGCGCCAGGGCCACCCCGACGGCAGTTTCGCCACCGAGATCCGCCGCTTCCGCCAGCGCGCGAACTGACTGCGAGATGGTCGCAGCCTGGTGTCGGGGCTGAGGCCCCTCCTACAGTGGCGCGGAATACTCCGGTACTCACCGCGCCATCGCTGGCCCAATCGCGAGGTCCTTCGAAATCACTGTAGGAGGGGCCTCAGCCCCGACAGCCAGCTCGCCGCTGCGCTCGAGGTTGCGTTGTAGGAGGGGCCTCAGCCCCGATAGCCAGGTCGCGGAACCGCTACTCGATCTGCGCCCTCGCATGCGCCGCATCGAGATACTCCATCGCATCGCGCGGCTTGAGCTTCGCAGCCTTCGCATACGCGAGCGCCGCCTGGTCCTCGCGCTTGTCGCCATAAAGCACCAGCAGCAGGTTGCCGTGCTCGAGGTGGACGATCGGCGCGTCGGGCAGCAGCTTCATCGCCGTCTCGAGGTGCTTCTCGGCGGTCGCGGCCTTCGCGCCGTACGTCAGCGACGCGAGCGTCGCGCCGATTTTGCCGACGATCTCCGCGTGGTACAGCGCCATCGCAAGATGCGCCTCGGCGTGTTTCGGCGCGAGCTTCAGCGTCTCGTCGAGGCTGTCCTTGACCTTCTTCGCAATGCCCTGCGCGAGCGCCTGGGGGATCGACAGGAGCTGGCTGTATCGGCCGAGTGCGAACGCGCGGAAGTAATGCGAGTTCGCGACCTGCGGCAGCACGTCACGTGCCTCGTCGGCGCGCTGCGCGACGAGCTCGTAGCGACTCAGCTTCTCCTTGTCGCTCGCGACGAGGTGGGCGGCGTGGATCCCCATCGCCTTGTTCGCGACCGGCGCGCCGATCGGACCGAGCCCGGTGCCGAGCGTATGTGCCTCCTCGAAGTCGCCGCGATGGAACGCGCGCCACGCGTCACGCAGCACCGCCGAAATCCTGGACGCGTCCTTGCCGAGCTTCTGGTTCGCCTTCAGCAGCTTCCCGACATGGGTCTCGGACGGAAACGGCTCCTGGTCGCCGGCGTGCAGCGCGGCCCAGTTCGTCGCGAGCTTCTCGCCGGGGTAGTCGAACGCCTTGCTCGCGTGGGTGAACGCAGGCCACCGCAACTTCGACATGCTGCCCTCCGGCTCGCGCGGAAAACGCGAGCATCGGGCAGCGCGGCAGGCCGCGCAAGCGGCCGATCGATCAAGCCGCGCGCGGACGCCGTCGAGCAATCACACGACGCGCTACTCGAAGGCCGCTCCGGTCACGACATCGGCGAAATCGGCACCGGCGCGCGAGTCGCGGAAGAACGAATAGTCGTCCCAGCCCCAGCCCGCGTCGAAGCGCGTGCTCGCGGCCATCAGCCGCACGCTGCGCAGGCAGAGCTCGCTGCGCGCCTTCGGCATGTATTCGGCCATGAACGCGATGACGCCCGCGCGCGTCGGCTTCACGGCATAGCAGTCGATCAGCTTCTCGGAGTTGTCCGTGTACGCGAGTGTCTCGCCCCAGGCGAGCGTGCCGATGTCCTCGCGCCACGCCGGCACGTGCTCGAACGCATCGAATGCGTACTCGCCGCCGGCGTACTGCGCGGTGAGCTTGCGGTTCGCCTCGACGAGGTCGGGGCTCGAAAGGTCCTCAGCGTCGCTCGCGGAAACGTGGCCGATCGGCGAATACGAGACCGCGATGAACCACGCGTCGTCGTCGGCGAGGTCTACGCTGTCGTGCACGAGCCATCCGAACAGATCGCGCTCCACCGGACCGCCGCCGAGCCTGGTCGAAAGCGCCTCGATCGAGCGCCGCGGCACGAGCCGGAAGTGCGTCGGGATCGACAGCGTCGCGTGCGCCGCCCCGATCGTCACGATGCCGCGCTGGACTTCGAGCTGCTCGAACGCCTGGCGCAGGCGGATCGCCTCGGAGACCGGATCGTCGGCGGCGTCGAGCGACTGCATCGGCGAACCGGCGGCCTTCGCGAGGCGTGCGTCCTGCTCCG
>DATLNY010000415.1:0-3618 GCA_035536495.1 Candidatus Saccharimonadia bacterium
TCACCGACGCGGTTCCGGAGCGGATCCGGCGCGACCTCGTTCGTGCGAGCGCCGCGCTGCAGGCGCAGCGCGACCGGCTCGCAGCCGCGTTCGATTCGATCGAGGATCCGTACCTGCGCGGGCGGCGCGAGGACCTCGACCAGGTCGTCAGCCGCGTGTTCGCGGCGCTGATGCGAGCCGACGCGCCGCCCGCGAAGCGCGGCGCACAGGTCGGCGAGGTCCTGGTCTGCGAATCGCTCGCACCGACGGAGCTCGACCACTGGCACGAGCACGGCATCATGGGAATCGTGCTGACCGGCGGCAGCGCGTTCTCGCACGCGGCAATCCTGGCTCGCAGCGTGCGCCTGCCGCTCGTGGTCGGCGCGTCGGACGCGCTTTCCAGGATCCACGACGGCGACCTCGTGCTGCTCGACGGCGACTTCGGCCGCGTGATCGTGCGCCCCGACGCGCTCGACCTGTCGCGCCTTCGCGCGTACCACCGAAGCGCCGCGAAGCTGCAGCGCGAGCGCGCGCGCCTGAAGAGCGCCCCGACCGTCACGCGCGACGGCGTCGAGATCTCGCTCTACGTCAACGCCGAGCAGCCGGCCGAGCTCGCGCACGCGCGCCGGATCGGCTGCGCCGGCGTCGGGCTGTTCCGCACCGAGTTCCTGTATCTGAGGCGCACGGAGCTGCCGAGCGAGGACGAGCAGTTCAAGGCGTACCACGACGCCGTCATCGCGATGGCGGGCCGCCCGGTCACCTTGCGTACGCTCGACGTCGGCGCCGACAAGGCTGCGCACCTGCTCGACATCGCCGAGGAGGAGAACCCGTCGCTCGGGCTGCGTGGGTTGCGCCTGTCGCTCGCGCGGCGCGCGGTGTTCACGACGCAGCTTCGCGCGATGCTGCGCGCTTCGGCGTACGGTCCCGTGCGCGTGCTGCTGCCGATGGTCGCGAGCATCGACGAGACGCGCCTCGCGCGCTCGCTGCTCGCTGCGTGCCGCGACTCGCTCGCCGACGCCGGCGTGCCGGTCGCCGAGAGCGTCGAGCTCGGCGCGATGATCGAGATCCCGAGCGCGGCGCTGATCTCGGCCGAGCTCGCGCGCGAGCTCGATTTCCTCGCGATCGGCAGCAACGACCTCGTGCAGTACACGCTCGCGGCCGACCGCAACAACGGCGCGGTCAGCTCGGTCTACGATCCGATCAGCCCGGCGGTGCTGCGGCTGCTCGCGCTCGTCGTCGAGAACGCCGAGCGCGCCGGCAAGCCGGTGTCGATCTGCGGCGAGCTCGCCGGCGACCCGGCGTTCGTGCCGATGCTGCTCGCGCTCGGCCTGACGGAGCTCAGCATGCGCCCCGACGCGTTGCTCGACGTGCGCGAGCGCGTGCTGGGCGTTTCGCGCAAGTCGCTGCGTGCGAAGCGCAACCGGCTCATCGAGGCGGTCGATCGGGCCGACGTCGAAGCGGTGCTCGCGTCACTTTAGTGTCGGGGATGGGGTGGCGCGCCCGCGGCGCGTCGAGAGGCAGGAGCGGCGTGAATGGACTCATGACCCGGCAACGCGTCGCCATCGCCGCATTCGTCGGCCTCGCGCTCGCGGCGATCGGTGCGCTGATCCTGGTGCCCGCGTGGGACCTTGCGGCGCCCGGCCGCATCCTCAACTGGCACGTGCGCCAACCCGCGTTCGTCGAAGGCGCGCTCGAGGCGCTAGCCGTCTACGCGCTCGTGCTCGCGGGTTTCGCGATGCGCGCACGCGGCGCCGGTGCGTGGCTCGCCGCGATCACGATCGCGCTGTACCTGCGGCGCCATCACGTCGACGCCCCGGCACTCGCTGCGTTCGTGTACTTCGAGGCGCAGTTCGCCGCGGGCGCGCTTGCGCTGCGCGCCGCGCGCGCCAACGAGCGGCATCTGGACGACATTCGCGTCCGGTTCCTCGCCGGAACCTGCGTGTTCGCGCTGGGATTGCTCGCAAGCTCACTGCTGGGTTACGGCCGTCCGGCCGATCTGCTCGTCGTCGCGACCGCCGCGTCGCTGGTCGTCCTGCTCACCGCGCGCGCGACGCCCGTGACGCTGCAACTGCTTCGGCACATCCGTTCGTTGCGCGCAGGCGACCTCGCACTCGCGGCGGGGCTCCTGGTCTGGGCGGTCGTTCTGCTCGCACGCAGCAACCAGACCACGGGATACGACGCGCTCTGGTACGGCTTCCGCCCCGAGCACGTGCTCGCGCCGGCGCGCTCCCTGTTCGACGAGACCGGGCTCCTCGCGCCGGTGTTCTATTTCCCGAAGCTCTACGAGCTGCTGTTGATGCCGCTTTCCGCCGCGAGCGACTTCAGCTTCCCGCTCGCCTACGGCGTGCTGCTGCTGTCGTTCGGCGCGTGGGTCGCCTACGACGCGTCGCGGCGATTCGGAGCCGATGCGCGGCTCGCCTTGTGCGCTGCAGCGCTCTGGATGACGCTGCCCGCAATCGCGAACCACGCGCTCGCGCCGAAGCCCGACCTGTTTGCCGGACTGCTCGTGGTGCTGACGGCAATGTGCCTGCACCTGGCGCTGCGCGGCCGCGATGCTGGCACGCTGTGCTACGGCGTGGCGGCCGGTGCGCTCGCGATCCAGGCAAAGCTCGTCGCTATTCCGTATGTCGGCGTGCTGCTGTTGGCAACGTGCGCCCTGCTGGCGCTCGACGCCCGCCGGTCGCACGACCGCGACGCCCGCTGGCTGCGACCGGACCGCGCCGCGCTCGGGGCCCTCGCCGCGGCGCTCGTGATCACCGCCGTGCTGACCACACGCACCCTGATGCTCGCCGGCGTTCCGACCATCGGTCCCGACGCGTTGCTCGACGTGTGGCTCGCGCTCGGATTCGCGCTCGAGGAGCCGATCGGCACGCTGGACTGGACCCGGGCGCAGGACGGCGACGTGATGCGACTCACCGCCGACATGCTGCTGTTTCCATCACGGCTCGAGCACATCATGATCACGTGGATCGGAAACGCGTGGCTCTGGCTGGCCGGATTCGGCCTGCTCGCTGCCTGGCTCCTGCAGCGCCGCGTTGCGCTCGACGGCACCGGCATCGCGCTCGTCGCGCCGGTTCTCGCGATCGGCATGACGCTGGCGCTCGGTGTCGCCTACAAGTACCGCGGCGGCGACGGGAATTATCTCATCGCACCGCTCGCACTCGGCACGATCCTGACCGCTGCGTGCGTTTCGCGCGTGCTCGAAGGCCATCGCGCACTCGGTCGCACGGCGCTCGCGGGATGCGTCGCGGCGGCGCTGCTCCACATGCTGTTCTCGTTCGCGAACGCGTCGTGGGCGATGCCCGGCACGCGCACCTTCGACCTCGATCTCGCGCGCAGCCCGATCGACACGCGCCACCTCCGGCGCCGGGAGCTGATCGAATCCGGGCTCGCGGAATTCGAAAACTGGCTGCAGCGCACCGGGCCCCGCCCGCTGCGCGTGGTCGGCTATGCACAACGCGAGGACCATGCGTACTGGCTCTCGGCGCGATACGAGGCGCTCGGTCACGCCCATTACATGCGCTCCGAATACGTCGACGATGCCGCCGGCTTCGC
The DNA here is from genome assembly GCA_035536495.1 of Candidatus Saccharimonadia bacterium. Classification (GTDB taxonomy): domain Bacteria; phylum Pseudomonadota; class Gammaproteobacteria; order Xanthomonadales; family Ahniellaceae; genus DATLNY01. Next base: position 3,535 of record DATLNY010000415.1, read on the forward strand.
GCGCTTTCTCGAGGCCGCGCAGATCGACGTGGTGCTGCTGCCCGAGTTGTTCGATCCCGGCGCGCACAGCGCGGCGGTGTTTGC
>DATLNY010000416.1:0-4122 GCA_035536495.1 Candidatus Saccharimonadia bacterium
TGATGATGATGACGTTGTTCTGCTTCGCGAGCGCGACGGCGTTCTCGATCGCCGCATCGCCGGCGCCGATCACGACGATCGTCTCGCCCTCGTACTCGCCCGGATCGTCGAGCTGGTACTGGACGTGCTCGAGATCCTCGCCCGCGACGCCGAGCTTGCGCAGGTTGCCCTGCAGGCCGATCCCGAGCACGACGGCTTCGGCTTCCCAGCGCGTGCCGTTCGTGCAGGTCAGCACGAAGCCGTCGCCGGTCTTCTCGATCTTCGCGACCTCGTGGCCGAACTTGACGTTGACGCCGAGCTGCTTGCAGCCGTCGTTCCATGCGTCGAGGATCGTCTCGCGCGCGCCGGCCTTGAACGGCAATGGCGAGCGCAGCGGCAGGATGCCGGGCTCGTCCATGACGTGCTTGCCTTTCTGGTAGCGGTAGATCGTGTTCGACAGCTGCTGCGAGGCTTCAAGCAGCACGTGCGGAACCTTGAGCTCCGCCGCGCGCGCCGCCGCGCTCTTGCCGCCGGGGCCGGAGCCCACGATCGCGATCCTGAAGCGGTCTGCCATGTGCGCGCGCCCCTGATGTTCCCGATCATAACGGAGGGGCACGCCGCGATGGCTCCGCTCCTGGCCCGCCCAGCGCCCGGACGGGACAGCCTGGTCTGTGCGTAGCAGTGGGCGCGCGATCAGGGTTCGTGGGGCGGCAGGCCATGCCGCTTGCGGTATTCCTGCAGCCACGCGAACGCGCGCGGATCGACGATCGGCAGCGACGTGCTCGACCGGGCATAGGCCGCGTCGAGCCGCGCGAGCCAGACGTCGGCCCCCTTGGAATCTCCGCGCGCCTTGTAGAGCGCCACTAGCGTGCGCGCCACGTCGAGACGCTCGGCGCTGATGCGATCGCGCTTGACCGTGTCGTCCCAGGTCTCGAGCAGCATGCGTTCTGCGTCGTCGAGTCGTCCCGTTTCGATGAGACCCATGCCGTAGAGCCGCGCGGCGACGGAGCGGAAAGGCGCGTACGGACCCCCCGCGAGCGCACGGCGGTACAGCCGCTCGCCGATGTCGCGGGTGCGCGGCCAATCCTTTTGACGCAGTGCCGCGAAGCCCAGCGTCACCCAGACCGAGTCGATGCTGCCCGGCGGTGCGCCTTCGACGGCGGCGAGCATCCGGGTCGCTCGCTCGGCGTGCGCGCGCGCTGCCTCGGCGAAACCTGCGAGCGCGAATTCGCCTGCGATCCAGGCTTCGCCCGATGCGACGGAGAGATGGCGTGGCCCGAAGCGGGCTTCGAGCGCGCGGCGCGCGCGCGCAGCCCATGCCTCGGCCGCGTCGATCCGCTTCGCTGTCGCGTTCGCGACCGCCAGGCCGACCATCAGTGAGCTGCAGCCGTCGTAGGCGCGGTTCGCGCCCGCACAGAGCCGGTCGTGCACCGCAGTTGCCTGTGCGATCGTTTCGGCGTCCCCGCGCAGCAGGGCGTCCCCCAGGACCCAGGCCGCGAGATCCACGTGCATGAGGCTGTCCGGCGGGAGCAGCCGTGCGGCGTCGGACCGCAGGCGCGCGAGCTCTGCGCGCCCCTCGCCGAACGCGGCCGAGCTGAAATACGCCGCGGCGAGGTGCGCCCGTGCATCGAGCGTCGACTGGTGCGAGTCGCCGAGCACCTCGCGATGGCGCGCGAGGGTCGCTTCGGCCGCCGCGCGCTCGCCGAGGTCGTCCCTCGCGAAGCGCGGCGCGAGGTGATCGTAGAGCGAGACCTCGAGCGAGAACGGATGGCGCTCGCCGAACAGCGCGTGCGCCTTCGCCTTGAGGTCGGCGTGGAGGCGGATCAGCGTCTCGACGTCGCCGTGCCGCCACATCTGCCGCAGCTCCTCTGCTGCGAGCAGCAGCTCCGGCGAAACCTCGCCGCGTGGCGTATCGCTCGTGCCGGGCGTGCTCGCGAGGCGCTCGCGCCAGGCGCGCGACTCATCGAAGCGGCCGAGCGTCGCCTCCGCACGGCCGAGCTCCACCCAGAGGCGTCGTCGCTCGACCGCCTCGAGGCGCGCATCGGCGCGCGCCGCAAGTTGCGCGAGCGTGTCGCGCGCCTCGGCGACGCGCCCGCTGTCGAGCAGCGCAGCGCCGAGCCGGAGTGTCGCGCGATCGACCTCGGGCGAGCCGTACGCTCGCAGCAACGCAATGGCGCGACGATAGAGCGGAACCGCCTCGATCCCGCTGCCGTAGCCTTCGAGCGTGTCGGCGAGCACGAGCAGCAGCGGTCCCTGCGCCCGCGGTGCGAGTGCCTCGATCCGCGGCAGCGCGTTGACGAGCACGTCGCGTACGGCGACGTCGGGCTTGCCGGTCCGCGCGGGATTCGCTTCGGCGAGGAGCTGCGTCACGAATGCAACCGTCGACTCGGCGTGCTCGCGCTCGGCCTCGGACTGCGCGAGCGCGTGCTGGGCGCGCTCGCGCTCGATGCTCTGGCCGACCGCGAACCACGCCGCGGTCGCCGCACCGCCGACGAGCGCGAGTACCGCGATCCCGATGCTCGCGACCAGGCCGGGCTTGCGTTGCGCGTACTTGACGATGCGATACCCGGGGCTCGGCCGCCGCGCGCGGATTGGCTCGTGCGCGAGGTGTCGGCGCAGGTCGTCGGCGAGCGCGGCCGCGCTCGCATAGCGTTGCGCCGGGTCTTTCGCGAGCGCCTTCGCGAAGATCACCTCGAGGTCGCCGCGCAGCGTCGGGTCGAGCCGCGAGAGCGGCGGCGCGGTTTCCTCGGCGACGAGCCGCATTGCCTGGAGCGGCGCGAGCCCCGCGACCGACAGGGGCAGGCGTTCGACCATCAGCTCGAACCCGATGACGCCGAGCGAATAGACATCGCTGCGCGCATCGACGACACGATGCTGCCCCGAGGCCTGCTCGGGGCTCATGTAGGCGGGCGTGCCGAGCATCACGCCGGTTTCAGTCAGGCGCGCACCTTCCGCGCCGAGCGTGCGCGCGATGCCGAAATCCAGGATCTTCGGGTCTCCGGCTGGCGTCACGAGGATGTTCGCGGGCTTGAGGTCCCGGTGCACGATCCCGCGTGCGTGCGCATGGTCGACCGCATCGCAGATCCGCGCGAGCAGGGCGATGCGCGCGGGTCGATCGAGGTCGCGGGCATACTCGCGCAGGTCGGCCCCGTCGACGTACTCCATCGACAGGAACGGCGTGCCGTCGGCCTCGACGCCGGCTCCATGGATCTGCGCGATGCCGGGATGCTGCAGCTTCGCGAGCAGATCCGCCTCGCGCCGGAATCGGACGAGCCCATCGCGGCCGAGCGAGGATGCGATGCGCTTGATCGCGACGAGCCGCCGCGGCGCCTCCTGCTCGGCAAGGAACACGGTGCCCATGCCGCCGCGTCCGAGCCGGCGCAGCACGCGATGGCCGCCGATCGCGTGGGGCAGCGGCTCCTCGTCGCGCGGCGTGGCGAGAGCCAGGCCCTCGAACGCGCCGTCGAGCACGCGTACGAGCCGTGCGCTCGCCGCGAGCAGCCGCTCGACCTGCGAGCGAACCGAGGGATCGGGGCACTCGCGCGCGAGCAAGGCGCTGCGCTCCTGCTCGTCGAGCGCGACGCAACGGTCGAACAAGTCTCGGACGGCGGCGCTCATGGGGCTCGTCGGCACGCGCAGGGGTGGCCTGAAGTATCGAACGGAAAAGCACGGCGAAAGCGGCAACGGGGGCTGCCGTCGCTGCGGGTTGCCGGATTCGCTGCCGGAATCCGCTGGTGTCGGTACACCCGCCCGAGGCAGTTCGCCATGACCCGCAAGTCGGCATTGTTCATCGTCGTATGCTTCGCGTGCGCCGCTTCCGCAGGCTCTCCGCTGACGCGGTCGCCGCGCGCGGCCGGAGCCGAGACCCTCGATCCGGCGATCACCCCGGCTACGGCCCGCCTCATCGACGAGATCCGCAAGAGTTGCCGCTACCGATCGGCCGAGACGGGCCCCGGCTTCTGCGAGCTTGCGTTCGGCGGCTGATCCGGGCCGAGCGCGTCCGCCAGCACCGCGCGCGCGTAGGTCCAGTCGCTGCGGGCCGTGCGTTCGGAAAGGTCGAGCATCGCGGCGATCTCGTCGAAGGTCAGGCCCCCGAAGACGTGCAGCTCGACGACCTGGGCGGGACGCGGATCGCTCGCCGCG
>DATLNY010000417.1:0-3917 GCA_035536495.1 Candidatus Saccharimonadia bacterium
TCCTTCGACGCCGTGTCGACCGAGTCGCGCAGCCAGGACTTCAGCGACGGCGCGGCCCAGCCCATCGACGACTTCTCGACCTCGAACTCGACCTTCGCGCCGTACGGCGGATTGTCCTCGAGCATCTGCTTCAGCTTGTTCGACGCGACCAGCGGATCGAGCGTCGGTGGGATCCGCATCGAGATCTTGACCGCCGTCTGCGGCCGCAGCACGTTGCCGGCGTCCTGCAGCGCCGGCATCCCTTCGGCGCCGGTGATCGACAGCGCGGGGCGCCAGGTGCGGTTCAACACGAGCTCGGTGAGGTCCTGCGCCATCGGCTTCATGCCGGGCAGCCACGGGAACTTGTCGTAGACGTGGGTGCCGAGCACGTGCGCGGCCTCGGCCGCCTGCGCGACGCGCTCCTGCGGGATGTCGACGTGCAGCACGTCGGCGCGGATCGCGCCGGTGGACGGGTCCTCGATGCGGTCGAGCAGCGCGCGCAGGATGCGGAACGAGCTCGGCACGATGCCGCTCGCATCGCCGGAATGGACGCCCTCCTCGAGCACCTTCACGCGCAGCGTGCCGCCGGCGAGCCCGCGCAGGCTCGTCGTGAGCCACAGCTGGTCGTAGTTGCCGCAGCCCGAGTCGAGGCAGATCACGAGAGACGGCGAGCCGATCCGTGGCGCGAGGTGGTTGATGTAGAACGGCAGGTCGTAGCTGCCCGACTCCTCGCAGCCTTCGATGAGGACCACGCAGCGCGAATGGTCGACGCCGCGCTCGTTCAGCGCCATCACCGCGGTCAGCGACGCGAACGTCGCGTAGCCGTCGTCGGCCCCACCGCGGCCGTAGAGCTTGTCGTCGGCGATGACCGGTTTCCACGGCGCGAGGTCGACGTTCCAGCCCGTCATCTCGGGCTGCTTGTCCATGTGCCCGTACATCAGCACGATGTCGTCGCCCTTGCCGGGGATGTCGATCAGCATCAACGGTGTGCGGCCCGGCAGCTGGATCCGCTCGACCTTCATCCCCGTGATCGGTTGCGCGCGGACCCAGTGCTCGAGCAGGTCCATCGCCTCCTTGATGTAGCCGCGCTCGACCCACTCCGGATCGAACATCGGCGACTTCGCCGGGATCTTGATGTACTCGGCGAGCTGCGGAACGATCTGGCGGTCCCACATCTCGCTGCAGAAATCGAGGATCTTCGCGTCGTTCATACGGCGAGTTTAGCCCCGTGCGGGGCCGCGCGCACCGAAGCTGCCAGCTGCGAATTTTCGTACGCAACGGCGCGGCGTTGCACTGCCGCGCCCGCCTCGCACGCGGCGGAAGATCTCGCCACCGGACGAGATCGTCTCCCCGGCCCGATCCACCTCGAAACGGAGCCCGTCATGAACTTTCTCAAGGCCATCCTGCTTTCGCTCGCGCTTTCATTCTCGGCATTTGCCGCCGAGACCGTGAACGTCAACACCGCCGACGCGGCGACGATCGCGACCCGCCTCAACGGCATCGGCATGGCGAAGGCCGAGGCGATCGTGGCGTACCGCGAGGCGCACGGCCCGTTCAAGAGCATCGACCAGCTCGCCGAGGTCAAGGGCGTCGGGCTCAAGACGGTCGAGAAGAACCGCGCGGTGCTGACGCTCGGCGCGGCGAAGTCGCAGCCCTGACCGTAGCGGGCGCCGTTGCTGCCGGCGCCCGGGCTGGCTCGACTCCTCTGCGGTAACGGCGCGCGGCATCCGCGCGCCGTTACAATCGCGGCGAATCCGCCGCCGATCGCCGCATGATCCTCCCGCAGTATCGAATCGCCGCCTCGCCGATTGCCGGCGCGGGCAAGGGCCTGTTCCTCGCCGAGCCGGTCGCGCGCGGTCGCATCGTCGTCGCCCCCGATGCAATTCCGCGCACCTACGGATTCGACGAGATCGAAGCCGCGCCGAACCGCGACGAGATCCTGCCGAGTGCGGTGCGATGGTTCGAGGACCGTTACACCGTCACGCCCGACTGGCCGGACGAATGTTTCGTCAACCATTCCTTCGAGCCGACCGGCTTGTGGCATCTCGGTTTCATCTTTGCCGCGATCGACCTCGAGATCGGGGACGAGCTCACGGTCGACTATCGCCACCTGCTCGGCGAGGGCCAGGAGGAGTCATTCCGCGACACCCGCACGGGTGGCCGCATCGTTGGTTTCGCCTGGGTGGACAGCCTGCAGCGCAGCACCGACGCGTTGCGCCGGCTGCTCGCGGAATGACGCGATGCGGCTGACGCACCTGCGCCGTGTCGACTACCACCGCATGCGCTGGAAGAACGGCCTCGGCTGGACCAGCGAGATCGCGATCTCGCCCGCGGGCGCCGCGTTCGCGGACGACGCGTACGAATGGCGGCTCTCGATCGCGGAGCTCGAGGCCGACTCGGATTTCTCGGCGCTGCCCGGCATCGATCGCACGATCGCGCTGGTCGAGGGCGCAGGAATGCTGCTGACGAGCAGCGCAGGCGAAACGGTGCTCGAGCGGCGCGGCATGCTTCACGCGTTCGCCGGCGAAATCGCCGTGCAGTGCCGGCTGATCGGTGGCGCGTGCCGCGACTTCAACGTCATGACGCGGCGCGGACGCATCGCGCAACGCGTCCTGTTCCGGCCGCTCGTCGGGCCGATGGTGTTCTTTGCCGAACCGGGCGTCACGTGGGCGCTCTACGTCGTCGGCGGCGAGGCGCGCGTCCAGAACGCCGCCGGCCCGCTCGCGGTCGCGCAGGGTGAAACGCTGCTGCTCGAGTCCGACGAGGCGCCGTTGCGCCAGACCGTCGTCGACGGTGGCGGCGAAGTATTGCTGGCGCGGCTCGAACGGATCCCCGCCGCCGGTTGACGCCGCAGCAGTCGACGCGCCCGTCAGTCCCAGCGATCGTCGCGCGTCCACACCGCGCCATCCTCGACCTTGATCGGGAACGACGCGATCGGCGTGTACGCCGGCGGACACGTGACCGCTCCGGTGCGGATGTCGAAACGCGCGCCGTGGCGCGGGCACTCGATCTCGTCGCCGACGATCGTGCCGCCGGTCAGCTCGCCGCCGTCGTGCGTGCAGACGTCCTCGATCGCGTGGTAGGTGCCGTCGAGGTTGATGACGGCGATCAGCACGCCGTCGACGATCGCGACCTGGTACTCGCCGGGCAGGCAGTCACTCGTGCTGCAGACGCGTACCCATTCGGCCATCGCGTGATTGTAGGTGGATCGACGCTGCGGCTGCTCGCCCGCGATTCAGGTGATCGGCTTTGCAAGCACGATGAATTCGAGATCGTCGCGGCGCGGCAGGCCGAAGCGCGGATCGCCATACGGGAACGGCTTGCGTTCGCCGGTCTTGCGGTAACCGCGGCGCTCGTACCAGCCGATCAGCTCCGCGCGCAGCGAGATCACGGTCATGCGCATCTCGATGCAGCCCCATTCCGCGCGCGCGATCCGCTCGCACTCGACGAGCACCTCGTTGCCGACACCACCACCCTGCAGGTCGGGCCTCACCGCGAACATGCCGAAGTACGCCCAGCGGCCGTGACGTTCGAGGTGCGCACATGCGAGCAGGCGGCCGTCACGCTCCGCGAGCACGATGCGGCTGTCGGCCGCCGCGACGAGCGCGAGCACGCCGGCTGGATCGGTGCGCTGCCCGTCGAGCAGGTCGGCTTCGGTCGTCCAGCCCTGCTTGCTCACTTCGCCGCGATACGCCGACTCGACCAGCGCGACGATCGATCCGACGTCGTCGGGGGTGGCGGGACGAAATCGAAGCGCGCGATCGGCGGCGACATTCATGCAGCAAACGTAGCAGCAACGGCTCCGCGAGCCACCCGCCTCAAGGGGGGTGCCGCGATTCCTCTCGCATGGGGCTCGGGGTCGACGGCCTCGGTCCGAAACACGCCGTGAATCCATCCATGGAGGCTCTTCACAGACATCCCTGTCTGTGAAGGTTTCG
>DATLNY010000418.1:0-7434 GCA_035536495.1 Candidatus Saccharimonadia bacterium
CGAGATCGGCAGCCCGTGCGACGGCGCCTCCGCGAGGCGCACGTTGCGCGGCACCACGGTGCGGAACACCTTGTCGCCGAAATGCTTGACGAGCTGCGTCGAGACGTCGTTGCCGAGGTTGTTGCGCACGTCGAACATCGTACGCAGCAGGCCTTCGACGTCGAGCTCGGGATTGAGCCGGGTGCGCACGGCCTTGATCGTGCCGAGCAGCGCGGTGAGCCCTTCGAGCGCGAAGTATTCGCACTGCATCGGGATCAGCACGCCGTGCGCGGCGGTCAGCGCGTTGAGCGTCAGCAAGGACAGCGACGGCGGGCAGTCGATCAGCACGTACTGGTAGCGGGGCGCGACGCTCGCGATCGCGGATTTCAGGCGCGACTCGCGCGCGATGACATCGACGAGCTTGACCTCGGCCGCGGTGAGGTCGCCGTTCGCCGGCACGAGGTCGAAGCCGCCGCGCGTCGTTACGATCGCGCGATCGATCGGCACTTCCTCGAGCAGCACGTCGCAGGCGTTCGGCTTCGCGTCGGCCTTGTCGACGCCTGAGGCCATCGTCGCGTTGCCCTGCGGGTCGAGGTCGATCAACAGCACGCGGCGTCGCGCCTCCGCGAGCGCGGCGGCGAGATTGACGGCAGTAGTGGTCTTGCCGACTCCGCCCTTCTGGTTGGCGACGGCGATGATGCGGGTCATGGGGCGTTCGGAGGTTTCACGCGCGGGGCTCGCCCGCAGAGCGCTTTAGTACCACCAACATACGCCCCGCGTCCAAACCGGGAACGAAAAGAGCGCGCGTCGCCTCGTGCGCCCAGCCCGGCCGCAACGCGGCGAGCTCGGGCTCGAAGCCCGGACCCTTCATCGCGTAGAGGCGGCCCGTCGCGCCGACCCATGGCTCGGCGTAGCCGCACAGCTCGTCGAGCGAGGCAAGCGCGCGCGCGATCGCAGAGCCGGTCGAGCCCGCGGCGCCCGCTTCGGCGCGGGTCTCGGCCACGCTCGCGTTCGGCAGCGGCAGCGCGCGCACGCACTCGCGCAGGAAGCGCGCCTTCTTGCCGTTCGATTCGACCAGCACGACGGCGCGCTCACGCTGCGCGATCGCGATCGGGATCCCGGGCAGCCCCGCGCCGCTGCCGAGGTCGGCGAGCGGTTGCGCATCGAGATGCGGAAGCACCGCAAGCGAATCGAGCAGGTGCTTCGTGACGCTTTCGCGCGGATCGCGAATCGCGGTGAGATTGTACGCGGCGTTCCAGCGCTGCAGCAGCGCGAGGTAGTCGATGAGCCGCGCGCACGCGGCCTCGTCGAGCGCCAGACCGAGCGCGTCGATGCCGTCGAGCAGGGAGGCGCGAAGGTCGCTCACGCGGCGATTCTGCGCGAAAGCGCGCGGCGCCGCGACGCGCTGGTCGCAGCTGCCCGCTCGCCGCGAATCAGTGCCCGGTGCGGGTCGCGTCGGTCTGCAGCTTGAAGCGCGTGATGACGACGCCGTGCTCGCGCAGCTCGCCGTTGGCTTCGTGCTTCAGTGCGTCGTTGAGCGACGAGCCCATTGGCGTCTCGCTGTCGCCGAGCCGGCGCAGCGCGCTGCAGACTTCGCCGAGCACGACATCGTCGAGGTGCTCGAACTCACGATCGACGCGCTCGGGATCGAGCACCTGGTACCAGACCGTGCCGCGCACGCCGGCATGAACGCCGATCCCGGAGAGCGCCCGGGGTTCGATCCGCAGCGCACGGCCGGTGAGGCTGACGCGGTGCGCGATGCGCTCGACCAGCGGCAGGATCCAGTGCACGCCCGACGGCAGCGTGCGGCAGTAGCGGCCGAAGCGATGGACCGTGTAGGCCTGACCGTCCGGAATGCGCTTCAGCGAAAACAGCACGAGGCAGCCGGCGGCGATGAGGAGTGAGAGTGATGTGCCCATAGGTTTTGACTCGGATCAGGCAGTTACGGACGTCTTTTAACCCTAAATCTTGCGAATGTCCATAACCTTCGATTTCTTAAGGCTGAGGATAACTCCCTATGCCATAACGAACGGTTAACGAACGCGACCACTGGAGCCAACACTGGCCCTCCAGGGATGAAGCTGTCGTGACGGGATTCGCAACTCCCGTGCTTTTCCAGGGCGATGTTCGAAAGCGCGGACCGGTCCGCAGAAATGGCGCGCGTGAAGGTGTCGCGGCGCGTCACTCTTCGCCGTGCGACGTCGAACTCACGCGGATTGCGGAAGCACCTGCGAAAGGTCGAGCTCGGCGAGCGGCTGCGGCTCGCCGAGATAATTGCCCTGCACGTAGTCGACGCCGCAGCGCCGCACCGCCGCGAGCGTCTCGAAGCTGTCGACATGCTCGGCGATGACCTTCATGCGCAGCGACTGCGCGAGGTTCGTGATCGAGCTCACCATCGTGTGATCGACGGTGCTCGCGTTCATGCCTTCGACGAAGCTGCCCTCGATCTTGACGAAGTCGACCGGCAAATGGCGCAGGTGCGACAGCGACGAGAAGCCCGTCCCGAAATCGTCGAGCGCGAAGCGACAGCCCAGGCCCTGCATCGTCTTGATGAAGCGACGCACGCCCTGCAGGTTGCCCATCTCGGACGTTTCGGTGATCTCGAACACGAGCTGGCCCGGTGCCGCGCTGTGGCTGCGCACCGCGTCGGCGATGAGGTTCAGCGTCTCGGGATCCGCGAGCGTCTGGTTCGACAGGTTGACGTTGAATGCGACGCGCCCCGCGAGCGCACGGTTCGCCGCGAGCCAGCGCAGCGCGCGCGTCACGATGTGCAGGTCGATCTTCGGCATCAGCCCGATGCGCTCGGCGAGCGGCACGAACACGCCGGGCGAGATGCGCTCGTTGTCGGGGCCGAGCATCCGCACCAGCAGCTCGAACAGGTAGCCGTGCGGGATCCCGCTGCCGTTGAGGCGCCAGCCGTGCTTCGCGACGATCTGGTCCTCGGATTCCGGCAGCGCGCCGATCGGCACGATCGGCTGTGCGTCGAACACGAAGCGGTCCTGGTCGAGTGCTGCGCGCAGGCGCTCGCTCCAGACCGACTCGAGCTCGTGCGCGACGCGCAGCTCGTGCTCGCCGACGTGGATCTGCGTCTGGTCGCGGCCGCGCTGCTTCGCGATCTTGCACGCGGTGCGCGCGCGCTCCATCGCGTACTCGGCCGACGGCGTGTCCTTCGACAGCACCGCGACGCCGAGCGACGCGCTCGCGGCGCGACGCGTGCCGTGCGCGACGTAGTGGCAGGTGTGGACGAGCTCGCGGAACGAATCCGCGACCGTGAACAGGTTGTCGATCTCGACCCGCACGAGCAGCAGCGCGAGGCGGTCGCCCTCGACGCGTGCGAGCACGTCGCCCGACCGCAGGCGCTTGCCGTACGCGTGGCCGACGTCGATGACGAGCTGGTCGGCGACGGTCGTGCCGCTTGCATCGACGATGTGCGTGTAGCGGTCGATGTCGACGTAGAGCAGCGCGGCGTACCCGCCCTCTTCCCGCCGACGCGCGACTTCGGTCGCGACGGCCTGGTTGAAGTGGCGCGCGTTGTAGAGCCCCGTCAGCGTGTCGTGCGTGAGCTCCCAGCGCATGCGGTCGGCGCTCTTGCGCCCGGCGATGCTGCGGAACACGACGACCGAGCCCTCGCGCTGGCCGCGGATCGACAACGGCAGCACCGTGCATTCGACCGGCAGCGGCTCGGCGTCGCGGCGCCAGAACATCGTCTCGTGCGCGTGCAGCGCCTCGCCGTTCGCGTACGCGCGCGCGAGCACCGACGCGTCGTCAGAGACGGCCGCGCCGTCCTCGCCGGTGTGGTGGAACGCCGCGAGCGCGTTGCGCCCGACGAGCTCGGACTCGTCCGCTGCGCCGAGCAGGCGCATCGCGGTGGGGTTGACGAAGCTGACCGTGCCGTTCGCATCGACGCCGTAGACGCCGTCGCCGACCGAGCCGAGGATGCCGTCGAGACGCTGTTTTTCCGACGACACCTTCTTCTGCATCAGGATCTGGCGCGCGAGCGAGTTGACGCGCGCGAGGAACAGTTCCTTCGCCTCGTTCTTGAACATGCACTCGACCGCGCCTGCCTCGAGGCAGCGCTTGATCGCGTCCTCGCGATAGGTCCCGGTGATGATCGCGAGCATCGTCTGCTGCGCTGCCGGCTCGTGCTGCAGCTTGCGGCACAGCTCGTCGCCCTCGCCGTCGGGCAGGAAGAAGTCGATGATCGCGAGATCGTAGTCGCCGCCCTTGCCGCGCTCGAAACCCTCGACGATCGTCGACGCGGTGTCGGTCGAAAATCCGTCGCGGTCGAGCAGACGCTGGTACGCCATGCGGATGCTCGCCGAGTCGTCCACGAACAGCACCCGCAAGCCGTTCGGCGGCTTGCGCGCGTCGCTTTCGGCCGCGACGTCCGGCTCGGGCGACAGCTGCCGGATCGCGACGGGGATCTTCGCGAACTGCGACCACGGCACGAACTGCGCCTCGGGCCGCGTGTCGGTCCAGCTCGCGACGTCCGGGGATTTCTCGTGCGCGAGCACGACGACCGGCATCGGCACATCGCGCAATTCGCGCAGGTAGTTGACGAGCTCGGCGAAGTCGCGCGTCGGGCGCGGCGGCGCGCCGAGCAGCATGATGCGATGGCGCTTGCCGCCTGCATCGAGCGCCTTGAGGTGCTCGAGCGCCTCGGTGTAATCGGACAGCTCGACGCGGTCGTGCAGGCCCGCCGCGGCGAGCGTGCGACCGAGCAGGTGCGACAGCGTGGTCGAGCGCTCGACGACGAGGATCGAATTCATTGCGTCGCGAAAATCCCCGGGAGGCCGCGCAACGGCGAGCGGCGCGGCACTATCGCGCGGGCGCGCGCGGTTTGGCAAGCAACGACTTCTGCCGGCCACGTCGGCGGGGCGCTACCATTTCAGCTCCTACGGAGCATTCGCGATGGCCTACCCCCACACGCGCCTGCGGCGCATGCGGCGCGACGATTTCTCGCGCCGGCTCATGCGCGAGCATCGCCTGTCGAGCGACGACCTGATCTGGCCGGTGTTCGTGCGCGAGGGCGAGCGCGTCCGCGAGCCGGTCAAGTCGATGCCGGGCGTCGAGCGCGTCTCGATCGACGAGCTGCTGCGTGGCGCCGGCGAGGCGCATGCGCTCGGGATTCCCGCGATCGCGGTGTTCCCCGTCACGCCGCCGGAGGCGAAATCGCTCGACGCGCGCGAAGCGTGGAATGCCGACGGGCTCGCGCAGCGTGCGGTGCGCGCGTTGAAGCGCGAGTACCCCGCGCTCGGCGTCATCACCGACGTCGCACTCGATCCGTTCACGACGCACGGGCAGGACGGGCTGATCGACGCATCGGGCTACGTCGTCAACGACGAGACGATCGAGGCGCTGGTGAAGCAGGCGCTCTCGCACGCGGAAGCCGGCGCCGACGTCGTCGCGCCATCGGACATGATGGACGGGCGCATCGGCTCGCTGCGCGCCGCGCTCGAACGCGGCGGCCACGTGCACACGCGCATCCTCGCGTACTCGGCGAAGTACGCCTCGAGCTTCTACGGCCCGTTCCGCGACGCGGTCGGCTCGGCCGCGAGCTTGGGCAAGGGCGACAAGCACACGTACCAGATGGATCCCGCGAACGCCGACGAGGCGCTGCGCGAAGCGGGGCTCGACCTCGACGAAGGCGCCGACATGATCATGGTCAAGCCGGGCCTTCCGTACCTCGACATCGTGCGCCGCATCAAGGAGCGCTACGGCGCACCGACGTTCGTCTACCAGGTCAGCGGCGAGTACGCGATGCTGAAGGCCGCCGCCGCGAACGGCTGGCTCGACGAGCGCGCGTGCATGCTCGAATCGCTCGTCTCGATGAAGCGCGCAGGCGCCGACGCGATCCTCACGTACTTCGCGCTCGACGCAGCGCGCGCGCTTCGCGGGGGCTGAGCGTTTCCGTGGAGCGGTCGGGGCTGAGGCCCCTCCTACAACGATTCCGCCGTATTGCGCCGCCCCTCTGGATCACTGTAGGAGGGGCCTCAGCCCCGACCGCGGAGCTCCGCTCTTGCGGCACCGCCGATCCCGCCCGCGCCCCGGCGTAAACTTCCGTCGGACTCCCGGAGACCGCGATGTTCGAAGCCCCCGTCCCCGCCGACGACGCACCGGTCGTCGTCAAGCGCTACGCGGTATTCGGCCACCCGATCGCGCACTCGCGCTCGCCCTGGATCCACGCACGGTTCGCCGAGCAGACGAAGCTCGCGATGTCCCACGGCGCGATCGAGGCAGATCCCGATGCCTTCCCCGCCGCGCTCGCGGCGTTCGAAGCCGGCGGCGGCCTCGGCGCGAACGTCACGCTGCCGTTGAAAACGCTGGCCGCAGGCAAGTGCCGCGAGCTCTCGCCGCACGCGCGGCGAATCGGCGCGGTCAATACGCTTTCGCGACTACCGTCCGGCGGCTGGCGCGGCGACAACACCGACGGCGCGGGCCTCGTCGCCGACATCGCCGAGCGCCATCGTCTCGACCTGCGCGGCCGCCGCACGCTCGTGCTCGGCGCCGGCGGCGCCGCGGCGGGCATCGTCCATGCGCTGCTCGACGCCGGCATCGCCTCGTTGACGATCGCGAACCGCACGCCCGAGCGCGCCGATGCGCTCGCCGACGCAATCGGCGATCCAGCGCGCGTCCACACGGTCTACTGGCGGGACCTGCGCGAGACCGGCGTGTTCGAGCTCATCATCGACGCGACCTCGGCGGGGCACGGCGCCGATTCGCTCGGCCTGCCGTTCTCGCTCGTTCACCCGCGCACGCTCGCGTACAGCCTCAACTACGGCCGCGCGGCGTCGGACTTTCTTGCGTGGGCGCACGCCGCGTCGATCGAATACGCATTCGACGGCGCCGGCATGCTGGTCGAACAGGCCGCCGAATCGTTCGCGATCTGGCACGGCGTGCGGCCCGACACCGAGCCGGTCTACCAGGCGTTGCGGCGCGAGCTCGCGCACTGAGCAGGGCGTGCTGCTGAGTAGCGCGACGCGCCCTCCCTCTCCGTCATTCCCGCGAAAGCGGGAATCCATGTTTGTCGTGGCGCAAGACGCGCAGATGGATTCCCGCTTTCGCGGGAATGACGGAGGGAACGCAGCGTGCGCGTGACGACGGTTCCCGCCTTCGCGGCAATTACGTCAAGTTGCCGCGAGGTACTCGTCCTTGAGCCGGATGTAGTGCTTCGCCGAGTAGTACAGCTGCTCGATCTCCTGGTCCGACAGCGTGCGCACGAGCCGAGCGGGATTGCCGAGCCACAGCTCGCCCTCCCCGACGGTCTTGCCGGGCGAGACGACCGCACCGGCGCCGACGAACCCGTGACGCCGCACGATCGCACCGTCGAGGATCGTCGCGTGCATTCCGATGAGGCAGGCATCCTCGATCGTGCAGGCATGGATCACCGCCGCATGCCCGATCGTGACGTCCGCGCCGATTCGCGTCGGGCAGCCGCCCTCCGTGTACGGCCCG
>DATLNY010000419.1:0-4940 GCA_035536495.1 Candidatus Saccharimonadia bacterium
CCGACCGGCGCCGGCGCGAGCGCGTCGACCTCACCTTCGGGCTCGACGGCGCGCCGTGGGATCCGGAGCGCACGCTCGAGCGCTACGAGCTGCTCTGGGAGACGGGGCTGGTCGCCGAAAGCGGCCTGCTCAAGCGCAGCACGCGCCGTCGCGTGGCGGCCCCGGGCGAGCCCGAGCGAAGCTCCGATCCGCCCTCGGGACTGCCGCTCGCGCGCGACCACCGCCGCATGCTCGCAACCGCGCTCGGGCGCGTGCGCGGCAAGCTCAAGTACCGCCCGGTCGTGTTCGAGCTTCTGCCGGCCGAGTTCACGCTGTTGCAGCTGCAGCGCACGGTCGAGGCGCTTGCCGGCGCACGCCTGCACAAGCAGAACTTCCGCCGCCTCGTCGAGACGGCGGGCCTCGTCGAGCGGACCGGCCGGTTCGACCACGCGACGCGCGGGCGCCCCGCGGAGCTGTTCCGCTTCCGCCACGAGGTGTTCCGCGAGCGGCCCGCGCCAGGGGTGTACTTCGCCGGCGCGTGGTGGGCGCGGTAGAGCAAGCCCTAGAAAATCACGTTGACCATCAGCACGACGATCGCCGTGAAGAGCAGCGTCAACGGCAGGCCGATGCGGACGAGGTCCGCGTTGCGGTAGCCGCCCGCGCCGCTGACGAGCGACATGACCGGGTTCGACATCGACAGGAACGCGTTCGACGCCGAGAACACGACGATCATCGCGAACACCGCGGGGTTCGCGTTCGCCGCGAGCGCGATGTTGATCGCGAGCGGCACCATCACGACGGTCGCGCCGACGTTCGTGATGACCTGGGTGAAGAAGCTCGTCAGCAGCGCGATCGCGAGCTCGAGCCCCCAGATCGGCACGCCGTCGAGCGCATCGAGCACGCCGCGCGCGACCCAGGCCGCCGCGCCGCTCGAGTCGACCGCCCAGCCGAGCGGGATCAGGCACGCCATCAGGAAGATCGTGCGCCAGCCGATCGAGGCGTAGGCCTCGTCCATGCTCAGCACGCCGGTCAGCAGCATGCCGGTCGCGCCCACGAGCATCGCGACCGGCACCTTGACGTCGGAGAACAGCGCAAGCCCGATCGCGAGCGCGAAGAAGAAGCTCGCGTGCCAGATCTTGTGCGGGCGCTGCTCTTCCTTCGGGTAGTCCGTGACGACGACGAAGTCGCGGTCCTCGGCCGCGTGCGAGAGGTCCTTCCAGAAGCCGTGGAACACCAGCGTGTCGCCCTGGGCGATGACGACTTCCCGCACGTCCTCACGGAAGATCTTGTCGCCGCGGTTGACCGCGAGCACCGAGACGCCGTGGTTCTTGCGCAGCCTGAGCTCACCGATGCGCTTGCCGATGTAGCGCGAGTTCGGCGGCACGACGGCTTCCGCGATGCCGGCGCGGCTCGCGTTGAACATGTCGCCGAAGTTGCGCAGCCCAGGCAGCGTCCGCAACCCGGTGATCTCGGCCCATGCGTGCACGTCCTCGCGCGCACCGAGCACGCCGAGCACGGTGCCGACCCAGATCATCTGGTCGCCCGGCGGCGCGAGCCGCGATTCCTCGCCGGTCTTGATCGCGAGCACGAGCGGCGTGCTCGCCTGCGCCTCGAGCTCCGCGATCGACAAGCCGACGAGCGGGCTGTCAGGCGTGACCGCGAGCTCGTAGACCTCGCCGTCGATGCGATAGGTCGCCGCGAAATAGGTCTCGGTTTTCGCCGGCGTCACGCTCGCGCGCTCGTCGCGCGGCGGCAGCAGCTTGTCCCACCACAGGCCGAAATACGCGAGCCCCGCGACGAGCAGCGCCGCGCCGACGGGCAGCACCGAGAACATCCCGAACGGCTCGATCGTGTCGGCGCCGGGCGGCAGGTTGCGGTTCATCGACGCGACGAGGTCGTTCAGCATGATCTGCGGCGAGTTGCCGACCATCGTCATCGTGCCGCCGAGCACGATGCAGCACGCCATCGGCAGCAGCAGCCGCGACATCGGCACGCCGGTGCGCGACGAAATGCGCGCGGCGACCGGCAGGAACAGCGCGGTGATCGCGGGGTTCTGCATGAACGCCGACAGCCCGCCCGCGAGCGCGCAGAGCGACAGCAGCAGGCGCCGCTCGACGCCCTGGGAGATCCGCACGAGGAACGACGCGGCGAAGTTCAGCACGCCGGTGCGGTCGAGCCCCGCGCCGAGGATCATCGTCGCGAGGATCGCGATGACCGCGTCGCCGGC
Source organism: Candidatus Saccharimonadia bacterium (assembly GCA_035536495.1). Lineage (GTDB taxonomy): Bacteria > Pseudomonadota > Gammaproteobacteria > Xanthomonadales > Ahniellaceae > DATLNY01. The sequence continues at coordinate 2,207 of DATLNY010000419.1, forward strand.
GAAGCCCGTGAAGATCTGGTCGACCGGGACGAGGTCGGTGAGCCCGAGCACGACGAGCAGCAGCAGCGCGACGACGTCGGCGCGGATCAGCTCGAACGCGAACATCACGACGGTGAACGCGATGAGCCCGAGTACGAGCATCATCTCCGTCGAGAGCGTCAGTCCTGCGTCCAAGGGGTCAGATCCCTTTTTCGGCCAGCGTAGTCATCTGTGAACTCGATCGGCCGCGGGCCGAAAAAGGGCTCTGACCCCGCTTTAGCCCCCACGCTCGTACACGAGATCCCAGACGCCATGCCCGAGCCGCTTCCCGCGTCGCTCGAAATGGGTTTCGCGCCGCCACGGTGGCCGCTCGACGAAACCGCCTCGCCCGGCACGGTTGCGGAAGCACTCGCTCGCGTCGAGCACGGCGAGCATGTGCACTGCATAGTCCTGCCAGTCGGTCGCCAGATGCAATAGCCCGCCGGGCTTCAGCTTTGCTGCGACGAGCGCCGCGAACGATGCCTGGATCAGCCGGCGCTTGTGGTGGCGCGTCTTCGGCCACGGGTCCGGGAAGTAGATCCGCACGGCGTCGAGCGCGGCGTCGGGAACCTCGTGCTGCAGGACTTCGACCGCATCGTGCCGATAGACGCGCGCGTTCTCGAGCCGATCGTTCGCGAGCGCGTTGAGCACGCGCCCGACGCCGGGACCGTGGACCTCGATGCCGAGGTGGTCGGCTTCGGGCTCGTTCGCGGCGGCGTGATGGAGCTGCTCGCCGTTGCCGAAGCCGACCTCGAGCCGCAGCGGCGCCGTGCGGCCGAACAGCGCGGAGAAATCGCGCGGAGCGCCCGCGTATTCGATCCCGTAGTGCGGCCAGTGCGCGTCGAACGCGCGTGCCTGGGCGGGCGTCACGCGGCCCTGGCGCAGCACGAAGCTGCGGATCGCGCGATGCGGTTGTGTCTCCGTCAAAAGAACGTGCCGTCGAGCGGCGACGATGCGGACGCGTAGCGGCGCCGCGGGATGCGGCCGGCGAGGAACGCTTCGCGCCCGGCCTCGACCGCCTTGCGCATCGCACCGGCCATCATCACCGGATCCTTCGCGCCGGCGATCGCGGTGTTCATCAGCACGCCGTCGCAGCCGAGCTCCATCGCGATCGCGGCATCGGACGCGGTCCCGACGCCGGCATCGACGAGGATCGGCACGCGCGCGTTCTCGACGATCGTGCGGATGTTGTACGGGTTGCGCACGCCGAGTCCCGAGCCGATCGGCGCGGCGAGCGGCATCACCGCGACGCAGCCGAGCTCCTCGAAGCGGCGCGCCGCGACCGGATCGTCCGTGGTGTAGACCATCACCTCGAAGCCTTCGGCGACGAGCACCTCGACCGCCGCGATCGTCTGCACGATGTCGGGGAACAGCGTGGTCGGGTCGCCGAGCACCTCGAGCTTGACGAGCGTGTGCCCGTCGAGCAGCTCGCGCGCGAGCCGGCAGGTGCGGATCGCGTCGTCGGCGGTGTAGCACCCCGCGGTGTTCGGCAGCAGCGTGTAGCGGTGCGGCGGCAGCACGTCGAGCAGGCTCGGCTCGTTTGCGTGCTGGCCGATGTTCGTCCGGCGGATCGCGACCGTCACGATCTCGGCGCCCGCCGCCTCGGTCGCGCGGCGTGTCTCGTCGAGGTCCTTGAACTTGCCGGTGCCGGTCAGCAGGCGCGAGCGGAACACGCGCCCCGCGATCACGAGCGGATCGTGGATCGGCGACACGATTTCGGATACGGCGTTCATGCGCTTCCGGGTCACCCGCCGCCGAGCGCGCGGACGACCTCGACGCGGTCGCCGTCGCAAAGCGCGCGCGTCGCGTGCGCGCTGCGCGGCACGATCTCGCGATTGATCTCGACCGCGACACGCCGTTGCGCGAGCCCTTCGCGCTCGAGCAGGGCTGCGACGGTCGTGATCGCGTCGAGCGTGCGCTGTTCGCCGTTCAGTTCGATCTGCATCAGACTCATTCTAGGGCGTGCTTCATCCGAGCACGACCTCGCCGTCCACGACGGTGACGGTGACGGGCTTCAGGCCCGCGCCACGGCACGGACCGCCGATGCAGACGCCCGAGTCGAGCATGAACTGCGCGCCGTGCGCGGCGCAGACGAGCGTGCCGAGCTCGATCAGGAATCTGCCCGGGGCCCAGTCGAGTCGACGCGCGGCGTGGGGGCATTCGTTGTGGAACGCGCGCACCTCGCCCGCGACGCGCGTCAGTATCAGGGAGAAGCCGCCGGTCGAGGATTCGACCTCGCGCCCCGTGGCGCCGCCTTCCGGCACCTCGTCGACGCGACATAACGTTTTTCTCACGAAGTCTCCGGAAAAAACAGGGCGGCGGGCACTTGCGCCGATGCGCGCCGCGGCGCCAGAGTGGCTGCCCATTTTGCCACCGACGCACCAGCCCATGCGGATCTTCCTCGCGCGCTCCGGCTTCCATCGGCGTCCCCTGCAGCGGGTGCTGCTCGGCGTCGGCGTGGTTGCCGTCATCGCGATCGCGGCGATCGGTGCGGTGCTCGGTCTCGCGTTGCTGACGATCGGCGCGCTCGCGCATTTCGGCCTGCGCGCGTTCCGCGGCGCGCTCGCGCCACCGGCCTCGACCACCGGCGATCGCGCCGTGCTCGACGGCGAGTACACGGTCGTTTCGCGCAGCGTCGCGCCGCGTCAGCTGCCACGCGCGGGCTGACCGCACCTCCTTCCGTGTAGCCAAGAGCGGCTCGTTCGCTCGCGTCGTT
>DATLNY010000420.1:0-4406 GCA_035536495.1 Candidatus Saccharimonadia bacterium
AGCCGCGCTCGACCTCGCCGCCGCAGACCACTGTCGCGATGCGCGCCGCGACCTCGAAGTCGTGCGCGGAGATGAAGCCGCCCTCGAGCATGTTGACGAGCATCATCTTGAGCGTCGCGATGCCGGCGTCCCCTGCGACCGCGATCTGCCGCGACGCGAGTGGCGGACGGTAAGCGCTCTCGGCGAGCGAGCGCGCATCGCTGATAGCGACGTGCAGCAGCTCGTGCGCGTTGAAGACGACGAGATCGGTCGCGCGCAAGAGGCCGAGCTCCTTCGCCTCGAGCGCGCTGCCCGAAACCTTCGCCATTGCAACGGTCTCGAACATCGCCTTGATCGTCGCGAACGGATCGCCGCCGGGCGCCTGCGCCGCGCGCACGGCGATCTCCTTCAGTCCGCCGCCCGCGGGCAAGAGGCCGACGCCGGCCTCGACGAGCCCGATATAGCTCTCGAGCGCCGCGACCGTGCGGGCGGAATGCATCTGGAACTCGCAGCCGCCGCCGAACGCCATGCCCCGCACTGCGGCGACGACCGGCACGAGCGAATATTTGATCCGCATCGAGGTCTGCTGGAAGCGCGCGACCATCGCTTCGAAATCAGCGATCCGCCCCGCCTGCAGCGCGCCCATCGCGTCGGTCAGGTCGGCGCCCGCGCTGAACGGCTCGGCCTGCTGCCAGATCACGAGGCCCGCGAGCGACTGCTCGGCCTCGTCGATCGCGCGGTGCAGGCCGTCGAGCACGCCGCCGCTGACGGTGTTCATCTTGGTGCGGAACGACACGATCCCGATGTCGTCGCCGAGCGTCCAAAGGCGCACCGCGTCGGTCTCGAACAGCGTCTTCCCGGCCTTCGCGCGCTCCCCGAGCACCGGGTCGGGGAAATGCTGGCGCGCGTAGACGGGATGCGCCGAGCGTGACGTCGACGAATTCGTGGCGGGCGCGAACGCGCCCTCGGCATCGTGGACGCCCTCGCGTGCCGTCACCCAGTCCGGCAACGGCGCGCTCGACATCGTCCTGCCCGCGGCGATGTCCTCGGCGATCCACTGCGCGACCTGCTTCCACCCCGCGGACTGCCACAGCTCGAACGGGCCCTGCTGCCAGCCGTAGCCCCAGCGGATCGCGAAATCGACGTCGCGAGCGTTCTCCGCGATCGCCGCGAGGTGATAAGCGGTGTAGTGGAACAGATCGCGCAGCACGGCCCAGAGGAATTGCGCCTGAGGGTCCGACGAGCTTCGAAGCTGCGCGAGCTTCTGTGCGGGGTCTTTCAGCTTGAGGATCGCCTGCACCGCGTCGCTGACCTTGCCCTGCGACGCGACGTACTCGCCGCGCGCGGGATCGAGCACGACGATCTCCTCGCCCTGCTTGCGGAAGATGCCGGCCTTCGTCTTCTGTCCGAGCGCGCCCTTCGCGACCAGCGCCGCAAGCCAGTCCGGGGCCTTGAAGTACGCGTGCCACGGATCGTCGGGGAGCGTGTCGGCCATCGTCTTGATGACGTGCGCCATCGTGTCGAGCCCGACGACGTCGGCGGTGCGGTAGGTCGCCGACTTGGGGCGGCCGATCGCAGGTCCGGTCAGCGCGTCGACGACATCGAAGCCCAGGCCGAACGCGCGCGTGTGGTGCATCGTCGCGAGGATCGAGAACACGCCGATGCGGTTGCCGATGAAGTTCGGCGTGTCCTTTGCGTAGACGACGCCCTTGCCGAGCGTCGTCGTCAGGAACGACTCGAGCCCATCGAGCACGGCGCGTGAGGTCTTCGCGGTCGGGATCAGCTCCGCGAGGTGCATGTAGCGGGGCGGGTTGAAGAAATGCACGCCGCAGAACCGCTCGTGCGTCTCGGGCGGCATCGCCTCGGCGAGCGCATTGATCGAGAGCCCCGAGGTGTTGCTCGCGATGACCGCGTGCGGGGCGATGTGCGGCGCGATCTTCGCGTAGAGGTCGCGTTTCCAGTCCATGCGTTCGGCGATCGCCTCGATGATGAGGTCGCACGAGCGCAGCAGGTCGAGGTGCTGCCCGTAGTTGGCCGGCACGATCTCCGCGCCGCGCCCGCGGGTCGCGAGCGGGGCGGGGGACAGCTTCGCGAGCCCCGCGATCGCCTTCGTCGCGATGCCGCTCGGGTCGCCTTCCTTCGCGGGCAGGTCGAACAGCACGGTGTCGACGTTTGCATTGACGAGGTGCGCCGCGATCTGGGCGCCCATGACGCCGGCGCCGAGCACGGCGACGCGACGGATCGGGAGACGGGACAGGCTCATGCGGTTTCCTTTCCTGCAGAACGGGTTGCTGCGCCCGCGGACCGGCGGCGTGGCGCGGAAAGGGGGTCAGAGTGCCTTTTTCGACGGCGAACGTCGAATCGCGAGCCCATTCGACGAAAAAGGCACTCTGACCCCCTTTCCTACGGCGCGCGCAGGCCTGCCGTCGCGAAGCGCACGAATTCGTGCGCGGCGTGCCGGCGGTGCTCCTCCTCGCTGCGCCCGGCTGGCCGCTTGACCATGCCGAACTCGCTCATCGCATAGGCGAGGGCGCCCGCGATGAAGTCGAGGCGCCAGTACAGCGCCTCCTTGTCGAGCTCCGGCATGAGCTCCTGGATCGCGGCGGCGAACGACTTCAGCACGTAGCCGTAGTTGTCGGAGAGGAATTTCCGCAGGCTCTGGTCGTGCTCGGCGTAGGCGCGGGCGAGCACGCGCATGAACGCCGCGCCCCCGATCTTGTCGCTCGCGAGCGTCAGCGCCGGCTCGACGAACGCCTCGAGGATCGCGTCGAGCGTCGGCTTCGCCTGGCCCTTGGCGGCCTTGAGCGCGTCGAGCCGCCGTTCGGTCAACTCGTCGAGGCGGCGCCGGAACACCTCGTTGATGAGGTTGTCCTTCGACCCGAAGTGGTAATTGACGGCGGCCAGGTTGACGTTCGCGGCGGCGGTGACCTGGCGCAGCGAAGCGCCCTGGAAACCATGCCGCGCGAACAGCTCCTCGGCCGCCGAAAGGATCCGTTCCTTGGTGGAGAAATGCGGGTGCATCGTCGCCCGTCGTTCAAACGCGCGTTTGAGCGTACATGCGCGCGTTCGGGCCGGTCAAGGATCGGCGGCCCTGCGGCGCGAACGGCGCCGGAGGCGCGTCGGCTCGAGTGCACTCCGATCGAGCACAACTGGCTCGAAGGCGTCCGCGAATGTCCCCGTAACATTCTGTACGGGCGCGACATTGTGGTAACCTGCGCAACGTTTCACGAGCTCGAACGGTCGGTTTTCCCCGGGATGCCCCCGGGCGCGGGACTGCCAGGCGCGCAGCATCGTTTTCGGTCGAAGTACCTCGCGCCGGCGCACGCGCAGCACTCGCTGGCGCGCGTTTTCCTTTCTCGTCCAATCCCATATGGAGCAATCATGGCGCTGGAGCGCACCCTTTCGATCATCAAGCCCGACGCGGTCGCGAAGAACGTGATCGGGGAAATCTATTCGCGTTTCGAAAAGGGCGGCCTGCGCATCGTCGCTGCGAAGATGAAAACGCTTTCGCGCGCGGAGGCCGAGGGTTTCTACGCCGTCCACAGGGAGCGGCCGTTCTTCGGCCCGCTCGTCGATTTCATGCTGTCGGGCCCGGTCATGATCCAGGCGCTGGAAGGCGAGAACGCGATCGCGAAACACCGGGACCTCATGGGCGCGACCGACCCGAAAAAGGCCGCGCCAGGCACGATTCGCGCCGATTTCGCCGATTCGATCGACGCGAATGCGGTGCACGGCTCCGACGCACCCGAAACCGCCGCGCAGGAAATCGCGTATTTCTTCCCCGCGAACGAGATCTGCGCGCGATAATCGCGGGCTGAAGCCCGTTTTTTGCCACATCTGTCCCGCATGATCGCGGTTGAGCTCCCGACGAGAGATTCCGGCACCGAGTGACCGAGTCGACCGCCAGCACGAAGACGAACCTGCTCGACCTCGACCGGCCGGGCATGGAGGCGTTCTTCGCCGAGCTCGGCGAGAAGCGCTTCCGTGCGCACCAGGTCATGAAGTGGATCTACCACCAGCGCGTCGCCGACTTCGGCGCGATGACGGACCTCGGCAAGTCGCTGCGCGCGAAGCTCGAGGAGCGCGCCGAAGTGCGCGCACCGAAGGTCATCGTCGAGCAACGTTCGGTCGACGGCACGAGCAAGTGGATGCTCGGCCTCGACGGCGGCAACGCGGTCGAGACGGTCTACATTCCCGAGCCCACGCGCGGCACGCTCTGTGTCTCGTCGCAGGTCGGCTGCGGCCTCAACTGCCGCTTCTGCTCGACCGCGACGCAGGGTTTCAACCGCAACCTCTCGACCGCCGAGATCATCGGGCAGGTGTGGCACGCGGCAGCCGCGCTCGGAAACGTCACGCACCAGAACCGCCGGATCACGAACGTCGTGATGAGGGGCATGGGCGAGCCGCTGCTCAATTTCGACAATGTC
>DATLNY010000421.1:0-10710 GCA_035536495.1 Candidatus Saccharimonadia bacterium
CGCTGCAAAGGGCTGCCGCTTCGAGGTCGCGCCGGTCGAGCCGGGGCTCGCGCTCTGCGTCGACAAGCGCCTGATCGTTTCGGCGATCACCGCCCTGGTGAAGAAGGCGTTCAAGTTCACGCGGCCGGGCGGACGCGTGCGGCTCAACGCGTACGCGGTGCACGAGCGCGTGCTGATCGAGATCGAGGACGAGTGCGGCGGCCTGCCGCACGGCGTGGCCGACAGGATCCTGCTGCCGTTCACTCGCCGCGGCGAGAAGAACGGTCTCGGGCTCGGCCTGTCGATCAGCCGCCGCGAGATCGAAGCGTGCGACGGCCTGCTGCGCTGGCGCGACCTCCCGCTCGTCGGTTGCGTTTTCACGCTCGACCTTCCCCGCCACGCGGCGCCCCCCCGATCGATCCAGGCGCAAGCCTGAAACCCCGAGGATTGACCCGATGTTGTCCGAGTTCCTCGCCCACAACCGCGACGAGCTGATCCGCCGCTGCCGCGAGAAGACGCAGCGCCGCGCGGCGCCGCGCGCGACCGAGGCCGAGATCGAGCAGGGAATCCCGTTGTTCCTGACGCAGCTGATCGGCGCGCTGCGTGCGGAACGCAAGGCCAGCGAAGCGCAGCCGCACGGCGCGCCGCTGCTGCGCCTCGTGACCCCCGAGCCGTCGGGCTCCGCGATCGGCGGCAGCGCGTCCGCGACCGGTCGCGAGATGCTCACGAAGGGTTTCACCGTCTCGCAGGTCGTGCACAACTACGGCGATCTGTGCCAGTCGGTCACCGAGCTCGCGTCGGAAACGGGCACCCTGATCTCGGCGGCCAATTTCCACACGTTCAACCGCTGCCTCGACGAGGCGATCGCCGATGCCGTGACGGCCTATGCCGGGCACCGCGACTCGATCGCGAGCGAGCGCGGCGAGCGCGGCGAGCGTGATTCGGCCGAGCGGCTCGGCGAGCTCGCGCACGAGCTGCGCAATGCGCTCAACACCGCGATGCTGTCGTTCGGCGTCATCAAGAGCGGCCGCGTTGCGATCGGCGGCGCGACGTCGGCACTCGTCGAGCGCAGCCACTTCCAGCTCCGCGACATCATCGACCGGGCGCTCGCGCAGGTGCGGCTCACGGCCGACGCGCGTCCGATCAGCGCCGACGTCGAAGTCGATCGCTTCATCGCCGACGTCGAGGTCTCCGCGAGCCTCGAGGCGCAGTCGAAGGACTGCGCGTTCTCGGTCGAGCCAGTCGCGCCCGGGCTCGTCGTCCGCGTCGATCGCCACCTGCTCGATTCGGCGGTCTCGAACCTGCTGCAGAACGCATTCAAGTTCTCGAAGCCGGGCGGCAACGTTCGCCTGCGCGCGCGGGCGCGCGGCGAGCGGATCCTCATCGAGGTCGAGGACGAGTGCGGCGGGCTCGCGCCCGGTCAGGAGGCCGTGATGTTCGTACCGTTCGCGCAACAGCATGCGAACCGCACGGGGATCGGCCTCGGGCTCTCGATCGCGCGGCGGGCGATCGAGGCGAACGGGGGCACGCTCGAGGTTCGCAGCGTGCCGGGCGTGGGCTGCATCTTCACGATCGAGCTTCCGGGGCACGAGCGGCGCGCGGAACGCGCCCGGGCCCAGTAACAGTCACGCGGGGCACTCGCCGAACGCGAAGCTCAGGCACGCGCGCGGCGCCTCGGCCGAACACACCTCGGGGACACGCCGCACATCAGGCCGGCGCGAGCGGCGACGGCCCGGCCACCCCACCCTCGCGATTCACCCGCGCGATCGTCGCGATGAGGCTGTCGTGCTCGATCGGCTTCGCGAGGTGCGCATTGAAACCGGTCTGCAATGCGCGCTCGCGATCGCTCGCGCGCGCGAACGCCGTCAGCGCGATCGCGGGCAGGTGCCGCAGGCGTTCGTTCGCCGAGCCGCGCAGCTCGCTCAGCAACGCGTAGCCGTCGCGCTCGGGCATGCCGATGTCCGAGACGAGCACGTCGGCTTCGAACGTCGCGAGCAGGCGCACCGCCGCGTCGGCTGACTCCGCCGTGACGACCTCGGCGCCGTGGCCGGTTGCGAGCGTCGCGATGAGCTCACGCGCATCGGGCTCGTCGTCGACGACGAGGACGCGGAGCCCCGCTAGGCTCGCGGACTCGGGCTCGCGCTGTGCGGACACCTCGCCGGACGCATGCTGCTGCGGCGCGAAGCGCAGCTCGACGACGAAGCGCGCGCCCCGATTGGTGCCCTCGCTCGCGGCGGAAACGGTGCCGCCGTGCAGGTGCACGAGCTGCCGGACGATCGCGAGGCCCAGCCCGAGCCCGCTGTGGCTTCGCGTCGAGCTGCTGTCGGCCTGGCGGAACCGCTCGAAGACGTGCGGCAGGAACTCGGGCTCGATCCCATGGCCGGTGTCCTCGACGCCGAGCACCGCCCGGTCGCCGACGCGACGCAGGTCGATCCGCACCGAGCCTCCTTCGCGGTTGAACTTGATCGCGTTCGAGACGAGGTTCCAGACGATCTGCTGCAGGCGGTTCGGATCGCCGTGCACGAGGGGGAGCTGCGGATCGATCCGCGTTTCGATCGTGATGCCGCGCGCAACGGCCGCTGCGTGGACGGTCGAGATTGCGGCCTCGACGACCTCGGCGAGGTCGACGGCCCTGAGCTCGATCGAGACCTTGCCGCTGACGATGCGGCTCATGTCGAGCAGGTCGTCGACGATGCGCATCTGCACGTGCGCGTTGCGCTCGATGACGTCGGCGGCCTGCAGCGCGCGCGGGTCCGACGAGCCGGTGCGCTTCAGGATCTGCGCCCAGCCGAGGATCGGCGTCATCGGCGTGCGCAATTCGTGCGAAAGCGTCGCGAGGAACTCGTCCTTCATGCGGCTCGCGAGCTCGGCTTCCTCGCGCGCGGCACGGACCTCGGCGGACTGGCGCTCGATCCGCGCGAGCATCGCGTTGAACGCGTCGGCGAGGTCGCCCATCTCGTCCTCGGTGAGCTTCTTCGCGCGCACCGAGTAGTCGTCGGTGCTCGAGACCTGCCGCGCGGCGCGTCCGAGCTCGTCGACGGGCGCGATCAGTGCGTCGCGCAGGCGACGCGACGCGAGCCAGACGAGCGCCATCGCCGCGATCGCGGTCATCAGCGCGAGCAGCAGGTTCTGCACCAGGTGCCGGTACATCGGTGCGAGGTCCTGCACGATCTGCAGCCGTCCGAGCGCGCGCTCGCCCTCGGCGATCGGCGTCGTATGCACGTGCCAGCGGCCCGAGCGCGTCAAACCCGGCGCCGCAAGGCCGATCTTCGGCGGCGGGTCGTTCTCCCGGCGATAAGTCGCGAATTCGCGCCCGTCGGCATCGTGCAGGGCGGCCGCCCCGACCGCCGGGACCGAGCTCAGCGCCGCGAGCGCTTCGGCGCCGTAGATCCTGTCGCCGAACTCGAGCGGTGCGCTCGCGTTCGTGGAGACGAGCGCGGCGAGCGTCGCGAGCTCCTGCTCCGACGTCACCAGCACGTCGCGATAGCTCAGCAGCGAGAGCCCCGACGCGACGACGACGATCGCAAGCCCGCTCGACAGCGTCACGAGCCAGCGCACCTTGTTGCCGTAGGAACGCATCTTCGCGAGCGGTCGATACAGCATCGTCAGCGACCTTCGACATGGCGCGCGAGCGCGAGCACCTTTGCGCTGAGGCTCAAGCCCGCGGCGCGGATCGCGGGCAGGTTCGCGTCGAAGACGACGCGGCCACCCTCCGGCACGAGCGCGAGCATCCCGCCCTGCTTCGCGAATTCGGGCGAGCTGCCGATCGTCAGCACCTCGCCGCCCGCGAGCGCGAGCGCCGCTTCGTGATCGGCGCCGGCGTAGAGCACGTGCGCGCCGATCAGCTCGCGCTGCAATGCCTCGATCGTGCGCGCGCGGCGGACCTCGAGCGAATGCGTCCCGATCCGCGTGCCGCTCGCGGCGATCGCAGCGAGCGCCTTGGCGGTCGCCGGAGCGCGGTGCACGACGACGACGAGCGGCGCGCCCGTCACGGGCCCGGGCGCCGGCCACTCGGTGTAGCGCATGAAGTTGACGATGTACGCCGCGACGAGCTGCGCGCGCTCATACGCCTCGGCGCGCGCCGGCGGCGCGAACGCGAGCGCCGCACAGATCGCGAGCACCGCGGCACAGCGCACACCTCGTGTCTTCTGCCCACCGACCACGGCGCGCTCCGGCAAACGTCGAAGTTTCGTCCCGCATCCACCCTATTACGGAAACACTCGCAGGCTCAAGGCGGGTCGCGCAGCGTGCGGCGCCGCTCAGCCCTCGCGCCGGCGCGGCGGCAGGGCGTTGTGCACCGCAGTCGCCGCGATCGCGGCGTGGCCGAACGCGACGCTGATCTGGTTGATCGCGGAGACGACGTCGCCGATCGCGTAGAGCCCCTCGACGCTCGTGCGCAGCTTCGCGTCGACCTTCAACTCGCCGTTCTCGTCGCAATCGGCACCGAGCGCGACCGCGAGCCGCGACTGCGACTTCGCGCCGAGCACGGGATAGAGCGCGTCGAAGCGCTCGCGCCGGCCGCCGCCCGTCGTCGCCTCGACTCCGCCTTCGACGCGCGTGAGCCCCGCGACGTCGTCGAGCACGGCGACGCGGTCGGCCTCGAGCTCGGCACACGTCGCGTCGTCGAGCCGTTCGCCGCGCGGCAGCACGACCGTGACCTTCGCGCAGAGCGCGCGGAGGAACCGCGCGTGCGAGGCGACGCTCGATGCCGGCCCGTAGACCGCGGTGCGCTTGCCGTCCGTCTCGAAGCCGTCGCAGATCGCGCAGAGCCGCACGGTGCCGTCGCGGATCGCGTCCTCGATACCGTTCATGTCCGGCAGCACGTCGACGACGCCCGTCGCGAGCACGACGGTCTGCGCGCGCAAGTCGAGTCCATCGAGCCGCGCGACGAAGCCGCCGCCCTTGCTTCGCTCGAGCGCCGTGACCTGGCCGCGGACGAGCTCGACGTCGTGGCGCTCGGCCTGCTCGCGCAGCTCCTCGAGCAGCGCGACGCCCCCGATGCCGTTTGGAAAGCCGGGGCAGTTGCGGCTGACGGGGATCCATCGCGCCCGGCTGGACCCCCCGTCGATGACGAGGAGATTGCGCCGGTAGCGGGCGAGATAGGTCGCGGCGGTGAGCCCCGCGGGGCCCGCGCCGATGACGAGGCAGTCGAGCGGTTCCTTCGCCATGCTCTCCATCCGACCAGTGTCTGAAATGTTCGATGACTGCTGCGCGAACGGCCCGGCGACAGGCTAGCCGGCTGCGTGCCCCATGAGCGTCGCGTAGAACGCCTCGGCGAATCGCCGCCCGTCGCCGAGTGATGACCCGCGCAGCTGCGCGTGGCGCTCGCGGCGCCGCGCCGGATCCGCGCGGTCCGAATCGAGCGCGCGGTGCACCGCCGCGACGCAGGCCGCGTCACCGGCCGCGACGAGCTCGTGCTGGCCGAGGTGCGCGAGCACGCTCGCGCTCGAGCGTGAATGAGAAAGCACGAGCGGCTGCGTCACCACCGGTACGCCGTGCCACAGCGCGTCGAGCGTCGACGTGCCGCCGCTGAAGCCGACGGTGTCGAGCACGACGTCGAGGCCGGAGAGCATGTCGAGATAGCGCGCGACGGGCAGGCGCGGCAGGCATTCGATGCGCGCGGCGTGCTCGGGCGCGAAGAAGCCGAGCACGCGCTCGACCGCGCGCCTCGACCGGAACCCGGCGAACGTCAGCGTCGCTCCGGGCGTCCCGGCCAGCACGCGTGCAAACAGCGCGAGCGAGCGCGCGTTGAGCTTTGCGGGGACCGACGCGCAGCCGAGCCTCGGCGGACCGGTCGGCACGACGACGCCGATCGCAGCGGATTCCGGCCACGGCTCGTAGCTCCACGGCGGCACCGGCAGCCGCCAGAGCGCCTCGGCGTGGAACTGCTCGTTGCCCGGCGGATCCGAGACGCCATCGGTGATGCGCCCGTCGACGGTTTCGAGCCCCGTCGTCGCGAGGTAGTCGAGCCACGTCACCTGTACCGGCGCGCAGCGCGATGCAAGCAGGTGCAGGACGTTGTTCGGGCCGTGTCCCGCGAGATCGAGCAGCACGTCCGGCGCGAAATCGAGCGCGGCGGCGATCTGCCCCTGGGGATCGGGCGGCAGCAGCACGGCGGCGATGCCGGGCCAGCGTCGCTTGCACGACTCGAGCAGGGCGCGCTCGAGGCTCGCGACCGCGAGCGTCACGCCGGCCGGCACGTGCTCGAAGATGCTGGGCAGGAACCGTACGAGCGCGATATGCGCATCGAGTCCCGCGACGAGCAGGCGGATCGGCCCGCGCGCGCGCCCCGGATTGCGGTACGTGCGCATCGATTCGACATACCGGCCGTAGGTGCGATGCGCGTCGGCGAACGCATGGGGCTCGATCGGCTCGCCGAGCTTCAGCAGCGACAGCATGCTCGAGTACGTCGCGAGATCGCCGCGCGCGTTCGCGACGGCGGCGGCGGCGTGCTCGCGCGCGAGGTCCCCGAATCCTTCCTCGGCGTGCAGCGCGGCAGCGAGCAGCCGCACGCGCGACGAGCTCGGCCACTCGCGCACGAGCGCGTCGAGCAGCATGAAGCCCGTGTCGGTGTCGCCCGATGCGAGCGCGGCCTGCACCGCCGCCACGCGACCCTCGACCGCCGCTCGCGCGCTCGTTCCCGACATCGCGTCCCCTGCCCCGTTGCGGTCGTCAGCAGCAGCGCGCCTCGCGCGATGGGGTGCAGCCGCCGCAGTATGGATTGTTCCCCTCTCTCTGACGGAGAGGGAGTGACGCGCCGACACGGGATCGTAGAACAAAAAAAAAGCCCCGGCGCCGAAGCGCCGGGGCCTTGATCTCAAGCGGGATCAGCGACCGTCGCGGTCGGCGTCGCCCGGGATCGCACGCTCGACGTGGTGCCAGCCGTCACGGACGGCGAGCCTGGCGTCGTTCCACTCGAGGCGCGAGTTGCCGCGCGTCTCGTTCCACTTCGACTCGAGATTGCGCTCGACCGTGTCGTACGACTGGCCGCGATTGGCCGAATAGCCGTCGTAGCCGAGCTTGTACGCCGGCGAGTAGTCGTCCCAGCCGTAGTCGGCCTTGTAGTACGACTGCCCGGTGTAGTTCTGCTTCCAATGGTTGTCGAAGTCGGTCGGGTTGATCGCTTCGGCGATGTTGTCGCCGGCCTTCGCGCCGCCGATCCCGCCCGCTATCGCGCCGACGACCGCGCCGATCGGTCCACCGACCGCGCCGCCGATCGCCGCACCGGCCAGCACGCCGCCCGTTGCGCCTGCAGCCGTACCAATCGAATGATCTTTGCGTAGTTCGCTCATCTTGAATCTCCTGTTGGGGGAGGCGCCGTTGCCGCGGCGCAGTCGACCGGCCCTGCACGGATGCATGGCCATCGGAGCTGCGCGCGACTGGATCGAATCCCCGCCGATCACGTGCGTGACTGCACGTGCGTGCCTCGTCAACGCTGCACGTCCGAGGCCGCGGTCGAATTCGCCGCGAGCGGCGGTACGGGTGCTCGCGACGTTGCAGCGCCGCTCAGCCTGCGGAATCCGGCGTTGCGGCATTGCAGGACGCGCGGCTCGAGCGCGCGCGCTCGCGAGCTCTTCGGTACGGCAACGCACAGACCTGCGGCTTTGAACAACTTACATTCGGTCGTCGGCGCCGAATGGGGCGCCGGCTTTCACTCGATCCCGATGCGTGGGCGGTTGACAAGATCGAGTCACGACGAACTCCCGCCCGGGCCAAAGCGGTTTGCAGCGCGTTTTTGCGCGTCGCGCGACGCCGCGAGACGCAGGAGCCTTTCGCAATGCCCTTGTTCGACCTCGCCGGCGACGCAGTCGCCCCGGTTCCTTCGACCGGGGGCGGTACGCGTCGCTCGCGCGCGGCGATCGGACATCCGGTGCTGCGCGCGGATCCACGCAAGGACGAGTTCCTCGGGATGCTCGCGCACGAGCTGCGCAACCCACTCGCGCCGATCCGCTCGGCCGCCGCGCTGCTCGCGCGGCACGAGCAGATCGCTCCGGCCGCGGCGCGCCACGCGGTCGAGGTGATCGAGCGCCAGGTCGCGCACCTCGCGCGGCTCGTCGACGACCTGCTCGACGTCACGCGCATCACGCACGGCAAGCTGCGCCTGCGGCGCGACCTCACCGCGCTCGATGCGATCATCGACGCGGCGATCGAGGCGAACCTGGCCCATGCGTCCGCGAACCGTGTCCGTTTTCGCGTCGTCACGCCGCCGAGCGGCGCATGGATCGACGGCGACGCGGTCCGGCTGACTCAGGTTTTCAGCAACCTGCTCCACAACGCCGCGAAGTTCAGCTTCAGCGGTGGCAGCGTCGAGATCGACGTGCACCACGAAGGCGACGGGCACATCGTCGTGAGAGTGCGCGACTTCGGCACCGGCATCTCCGATGCGGCGATCGGCGCCGTGTTCGACCTCTTCACGCAGGAGAAGCACGCGCTCGGCCGCGACCATGGCGGGCTCGGGATCGGGCTCGCGCTCGTGCGCGAGCTCACCGGGATGCACGGCGGAACGGTCGCCGCGCGCAGCGATGGCATCGGCCTCGGGAGCACGTTCACCGTGACGCTGCCGGCCGCAGCGGCGCTCGCGCCGGCGGGCACGCCGGGCGCGGTTCCGGGCCCGAAGCTGCACCGGATCCTGCTCGTCGACGACAACCGCGACGCGGCCGAGGCGATGCAGGCGCTGCTCGCGTGCGACGGGCACACGGTCGTGCTCGCGCACACGGGGCTCGCCGCGGTCGCGCTCGCGGCCGAGTTCGCGCCCGACATCGCCGTGCTCGACATCGGGCTGCCCGACATCACCGGATACGACGTCGCGCGCCGCCTGCGCGCGCAGACCGGCGGTACGGAGATCGTCCTGATCGCACTGACCGGCTACGGGCGCGACGAGGACCAGCGCGAGGTCGTCGCGGCCGGTTTCGACCACCACATGGTCAAGCCCGCCGATACGGCGCGGCTCGCGGCGATCCTCGCCGCGGCGACCTGAGCGGCCGCAGCGCTGCGTTCGTCCGCGGCGCGGCACATTACCGCGCGCGGCTGCGCAGCTTCAGTCGTGGTGCGCTGCGTCGACGAGCGCCGCATCGCGCGTCGCGGTTGCCGAGGCGCGTTCCGCGGCGAGCGTCGCGTCGGCGGTGCTGACGCAAGCCTCCTTGTCGACGCCGGTCAGGGCGTCGCACGCCTCCGTCGCGACGGCATGGCGCCCCTCGGTCTCGGCGATCGCGACGTCGTAGCTCGCGTTGGCGTGCTCGATCATCGCTTCCGCTTCGACCGCGCTGAGCTTCTTGCGCGTCGCTTCGCCGGCCGCGTCGTGCGCTCGCGCCGCTTCGGCGACGTCCGCATCGGCTTCGGCGACGGACTCGCGTGCCTCGCGGCGAGCCTCGCTGCTCTCGCGCGCCGCTTCCTCCTGCGCCTTCGCGACGTCGCTCGCGGTTTCCGTCGGCGTTTCGCGGCACGCGGCGAGCATCAGGACGGCGACTGAGGCAATCATGAGGCGATGGGTCATCGGGAATTCCTGCGGGCGGTGGGTCCGGCGCACAGCGTAGGCGCGGCGTCGCGCGGCGTCGGTGCGGTGGCGTACCGAGGCTCGCGGCCCGCCCGGTCGCGTTACGGCCGTTCGCAGCGGCGAAAACGGTGGTGCCGTCGTCCTATGTGCGGTATCGTACGAAGCACGCCCCCGCGGTCCCGCGCGGCAGAACTGTCCCGCGCGGGCAATGCGATGCAGCAGCCGCCCCATCCCCGCCAGAACCACCTCCTCGCCGCGCTGCCGCCCGACGTATTCGCGCGCCTCGAAGACGCGCTCGAGCTCGTGCCGCTGCCACTCGGCGAAGTGCTCTACGAGTCGGGCGATTCGCTGCGCCATGTCTACTTTCCGACCGACTCGATCGTGTCGCTGCTCTACGTCATGGAGAGCGGTGCGTCGGCCGAGATCTCGGTCGTCGGCAACGAAGGCCTCATCGGCGTCGCCGTGTTCATGGGCGGCGAGAGCACGCCGAGCCGCGCGCTCGTGCAGAGCGCGGGCCACGCCTACCGGCTGCCGGGCCAGAAGCTCAAGGACGAATTCAGCCGCCACGGCGAGCTCATGCTGCTGCTGCTGCGCTATACGCAGGCGCTCATCACGCAGATGGCGCAGACCGCGGTGTGCAACCGCCACCATTCGGTCGATCAGCAGCTGTGCCGCTGGCTGCTGCTCTCGCTCGACCGGCTTCCGAGCAACAAGCTCAGGATGACGCAGGAGCTCATCGCGAACATGCTCGGCGTGCGCCGCGAGGGCGTCACCGAGGCCGCCGGCAAGCTGCAGAAGGTCGACGTCATCGAATACAGCCGTGGCCACATCACCGTGCTCGACCGTCCGAAGCTCGAGGAACTGAGCTGCGAGTGCTACGAAGTCGTGCGGCGCGAGACCCAGCGCCTGCTGCCCTACCTGAGCGAACCCGCAATCGCCTGAACGTCCGGCATCGGCGAACGCGCTCGATCCTGCGCTTTGTGCTGCACCGTACAGAGATTCGCGAACGGCAAACCGCACACTTCCGCTGCGGTTCGCGCGACGGGCCGCAACCGAACTCATGCGGCTGCACGCCGCCGGACGAAGCACGTGCCCGAACACAAACCACGCGTGGCGAACCGATTGATCGCTTCGCTGCCGCGCCGAGAGCGCCCGCGCTTCATCGCGCTTTGCGAGCCGGTCGAGCTTGCATTCGGCGACGTGCTCTGCGTCGCCGACGCGCGCTACGAATCCGCCTA
>DATLNY010000422.1:0-3299 GCA_035536495.1 Candidatus Saccharimonadia bacterium
AGTGACCCGCGCCGGTCGGGGAGAGCTGCAAGCGTCGACTCGCGAGTGCGAAACCCTTCGGAAGGCGTCATCCCGCGAAGGCCGGGACCCAGCGCCTCCGCGCATCCGACATAATCGCGCGCATGTTCGAAGCCCCGATCCCGACGCTCGACTGCAACGGCCGCAAGCTGATCCTCGATCGCGCACGGATCATGGGCGTGCTCAACCTGACGCCGGACTCGTTCTCGGACGGCGGTGCGTACGGCGACGTCGACACGGCGGTCGCGCGCGGCGTCGCGATGGTGGAGGAGGGCGCGGACCTCGTCGACATCGGGGGCGAGTCGACGCGGCCCGGTGCGAATGCGGTGACCGCGGCGGAGGAAATCGCGCGCGTCGTGCCGGTGATCGAGGCGCTGTCGAAGCGCGTCGTGGTGCCGATCTCGATCGACACGAGCAAGCCAGAAGTGATGCGCGCGGCCGTCGCCGCCGGCGCAGGCCTCGTCAACGACGTGCGGGCGCTGCAGGCCGACGGTGCGATCGAGGCGTGCGCGGAGCTCGGTGTTCCGGTCGTGCTGATGCACATGCTGGGCGAGCCGCGCACGATGCAGGACGATCCGCAGTACGACGACGTCGTCGCGGAAGTCCATCGCTTCCTCGCACAGCGGCTGCTCGCGTGCGATTTCGCGGGCATCGACCGCAAGCGCGTGCTGGTTGATCCGGGCTTTGGGTTCGGCAAGTCGCTCGAGCACAACGTCGCGCTCCTGCGCGCGTTGCGTCGCTTCACCGAGCTCGGCGTGCCGGTCGTCGCGGGGCTTTCGCGCAAGGCGACCATCGGCAAGCTCACGGGACGCGAGGTGCCGGCGGAGCGCGTGCACGGCTCCGTCGCGGCGGCGCTCGTCGCGGTGCAGCGGGGCGCGGCGATCGTGCGGGTCCACGACGTCGCGGCGACGCGCGATGCGCTTTCGGTCTGGCAGGCGATCGGGCCTGAGCCGGCGGCGAAAGCGGCTTCCTCGGCGAAGAAGATCTCGTTGTTCGACGACGACTGACGACGCGCCCAGCCGCGGCCGCTACGGCGCGCAGGTGATCCGCACCAACGTCACGACGCCTGCGGGCGACGCGGCGACCACCGACGGCCAGGTGCAACCGGCTGGCTCGCCGCCGAAACCGGAGTAGCTCGTCGGCGAACCCGCCGGTGCGACCAGTGCCGCGCCATTGACGCCGGTGGACGTCAGCACCGCATCGACGCGCAGCCGCTCCGCCGGATTCGAATCGGAGAAATAGTAATCGTCGCCGGCGATCGTGCTGCCGTTGCGGAGCACCGTCGCGCCGGCCGCAGGAATGTTTGCGCTGAACTGCAGCAGGATCGTGCCGACATCGGCGAAGCTCGACGCGCCGAACGGCGATCCTGCCGAAATCGTCCACCTCGCGACCGCGTCGCGCCGGACCGCGACGATGCCGAAACGCTCGAGGCGCTGGTTCGCTCCGAGGGCGTGCAGCGTCGCGCCGGGCACGTGAAGGTCGTTCTCCGCACCGCCCGCGGCATCGTCGGCGACGATCGTGACGAAGCCGAAGCTCGGCGGATCGATCGTCGTGAAGCGGAAGCGTCCGCAGCCGTCGACGATCGCCCCGGTCGTTGCGAGCGGCGCGGTGCCGGGGTCGGACGCGAACGCGATCGCGTCGTAGGCCGTGAGGCGCAGGTTGCACGGCCCTCCGATCGCGCCTTCGCCGCATGCGAGGCCAGCGTTGAAGAATGCGCGCATCGCAGCGCCCGAACCCGCCTCGGTCAGCTGGCCCGAGATGCAGGACTTGCCTGATGGGGGCACCGCACACGCGAGTTCCATCGAACAGTCGACGGCGGATTCGAAGCCGTCGACGAACACATGATCGGCGACGACCTGGCCCGACGCGGACAACGGGACAAGCACGAGCATGAGCGCGAGAGCGACGCGGGTGAGCAGCTGTTCCATCTCGTGCGTCAGCCGAAGCGGTCCCAACCCGCCTTCGGGGCGAAGCGCGGTCCGTATTTCGCAGCGAGCGCTTCGAGCTTCGCCTTGAGCGTCGCAGCGCCGGTGTCCTTGACGTACTGGATCGGGCCGCCGCGGAACGGCGCGAAGCCGGTGCCGAAGATGACGCCCGCGTCGAGCAGGTCCTCGTCGGCGACGACACCCTCGGCGAGGCACGCGACCGATTCGTTGATCATCGGCAGGATCATGCGGTCCTGCAAATCGTCGGGTGCGCGGTAGTCCTTCGGCACCTCGGGCTTGACCGCGCGGCCTTCCTGCCACTCGTAGAATCCCTGGCCGTCCTTCTTCCCGCGCTTGCCGGCCGCGAGCATCGCGTCCATGCCTTGCGGCAGCGCGACCCCGAGGAACTCGGACAGGATCCTGCCGACCGACGCGGCGACGTCGAGCCCGACGGTGTCGGCGAGCTCGATCGGCCCCATCGGCATGCCGAACTGCTTCGCGGCGCGGTCGATGACGGGGCCCGGCACGCCCTCGCCGTGGATCGTGATCGCCTCGAGCATGTACGGCATCAGGATGCGGTTGACGAGGAATCCCGGTGTCGTCGCGACCGGCACCGGCAGCTTCTCGATCGCGCGCGCGAAGCTCGCGAGGCGGCGCACGACGGCCGGATCGACGTCGGGGTGCTGCACGATCTCGACGAGCGGCATCGACGCGACGGGATTGAAATAGTGCAGTCCCACGAATCGGCGCCTGTCCGCGAGCTTCTCTGCGAGCGTCGTCAACGGGATGCTCGACGTGTTCGTCGCGAGCAGCGCGGTCGACTTCAGCTGCGGCTCGATCGTCGCATACAGCGCCTGCTTCGCCTCGACGTTCTCGAAGATCGCCTCGATCACGAGGTCGGCGGCAGCGACGCGCGCGCCCTCGACGTCGGCGACGAGACGCGACTTCGCCGCCGCGATGCGATCCTCCTTCTTGAGCTTCTTCGCGAACAGCTCGTGCGCGCGGTCGAGCGCGGGCTGCACGTACTTCATCTCGCGATCCTGCAGGCTGACATTGAAGCCCTGCAGCGCGCACCACGCGGCGATGTCGCCGCCCATGACGCCGGCGCCGACGACGTGCACGTTCGCGATCCCGTGCTCGTCCCTGCCGCCGAGGTTCTTGAGGCGCTCCTGCAGGAAATAGACGCGCACGAGGTTGCGCGCGGCAGGCGTCGCGGAAAGCTTCGCGACGGAGCGCGCCTCGGCGCGCGCTGCGGCGCGCACGCTGCCGCCGTGGCGTCGCCACAGCTCGATCATCGCGAACGGCGCGGGGTAGTGCTTCGGGTTCGCCTTCGCGGCGACCTGCCTCTTCAAGAGC
>DATLNY010000423.1:0-3042 GCA_035536495.1 Candidatus Saccharimonadia bacterium
GAGGTCGGCGGACTGGACGAGCCGCGCGAACTCGTCGACCGAGACGCCCGAGAGCACCGACAGCGCGATCTTCGCGCCGATGCCGGTGACCTTCTGGATCGTGCGGAACAGCTGGCGCTCGGCCTCCCGGAAGAACCCGTACAGCGCGACCGAGTCCTCCTTGACGGCGTAGTGCGTGAACAGCGAGACCTCGCGACCGAGCTCCGGCAGCTCGTAGAACGTCGACATCGGCGCCTCGAGCTCGTAACCGACGCCGTGGACGTCGATCAGCAGCCACGGCGGCGCCTTCGACACGAGCGTGCCCTTGAGCCGGCCGATCATCGCCGCCGCCAGTCGCTGCGCGCGATGCCGATCCGCGCGACGGTCTCGCGCGTGTGCGCGTGCGTCAGCGCGACGGCGAGCGCGTCGGCCGCATCGGCCTGGAGCTTGCCCGCGAGGTTCAGCAGCACGCCGACCATGTGCTGGACCTGCGGCTTCTCGGCACCGCCCTGGCCGACGATCGAGAGCTTGACCTCCTTCGCCGCGTACTCGCTGATCGTGAGCCCGCGCGAGACGACGGCGCAGATCGCCGCACCGCGCGCCTGCCCGAGCTTCAGCGCCGAATCGGGGTTGCGCGCCATGAACACGCGCTCAATCGCGACTTCGGCGGGACGGTATTCGTCGATCAGCGCGCCGACGTCGTCGAAGATCTGCTTGAGCCGCAGCGGGAAGTTCTCGTTCGCAAGCAGCGCGATCGCGCAGTGGAACACGTGGCCGCTGCGCGCGCCGCCCGACTCGACGTCGATGATGCCGATGCCGGTGCGCTGCGAGCCGGGGTCGATGCCCATGATGCGCACGGCGGCGCGCGGGCCGGGAAGCGGTTTCTGCAGGTTCAAGCCGCCAGTGTAGCGGCGCGGCGGCGCGATCACGCGCGAATGAAGCGGCCGTTTCGCAGGAATTCGATCGTCTGGCGTGCGGCCGTTTCGGAGAACAGCAGCCCCGTGTGGGTCGCTTCGACTTCGACGTGGTCGGCGATGCCGTCGAGGCGCGTCTCGTCGACCGCGACGGTGCCGTCGTGCGGGCGAGGCAGGCCCGCGACGAAGCTCCCGAGGCCGAACGCCATGCGGCCGGCGATGACGCCGACGCCGGTGCCCTCGACGCAGCCGCCGACGCCGCTGCAAAGGATCTCCGAGCTGCGTCCGGTGACCCAGTGCGTCGCGGTGCGGCTCGCGAGCGCGCGCGCCGCACGCGAGCCGCGCAGCGGCGAGCCGAGGCAGACGATGCGGCCGTCGACGAGCCCCGGCGTGCGCCGCGCGGCCTCGATCGCGACCAGGCCGCCCAGGCTGTGGCCGACGACGTGGACGCGTTCGTCACCCGCGCGCCGCCTGCAACGTTCGACGAGCGCGGCGGTCGCGATTTCCGGTCCACCGAACACGCTCGCGTAGTCGAGCACCTCGACGTCGTAGCCCGCCGCGCGCAAACGTCGCGCGAGCCCGGTCATCAGGATCCCGCGCAACCAGACGCCGTGCAGCAGGACGACGCGCTCGCTCATACGCCTAGTCTAGGAGCTGCCCGATGCTTTCCCTTCTCCCTCCGGGAGAAGGTGGCGCGTAGCGCCGGATGAGGGTTCGGGCTTGCCGTGGACGCCTCGCTCCGACCGAACCCTCATCCGCCCTGCGGGCACCTTCTCCCGGAGGGAGAAGGGAAACGCCGCTACGACTTGGGCTGGGGCTTCACGACGCGGACGTGCAGGTCCTGGAGCTGCTGCTCCGGCACGGTCGACGGCGCCGCGGTCATCAGGTCCTGCGCGCTCGCGGTCTTCGGGAACGCGATGACGTCGCGGATCGAGTCGGTGCCGACCATCAGCGCTGCGAGGCGGTCGATGCCGAACGCGATGCCGCCGTGCGGCGGCGCGCCGTACTTCAGCGCCTCGAGCAGGAAGCCGAACTTCGCCTGCGCGTCCTCGGCCGAGATGCCGAGCAGGTCGAACACCGCGCTCTGCATCTCGGGGCGGTGGATGCGGATCGAGCCGCCGCCGACCTCGTTGCCGTTGATGACCATGTCGTAGCCGCGGCTCACGGCGTTCGCGGGATCGGCGGTCAGCGTCGCGACGTCGTCGATGTTCGGCGCGGTGAACGGATGATGGAGCGCGACGTAGCGCCGATCGGCGGCGTCGTACTCGAACATCGGGAAGTCGGTGACCCACAGTGGTCGCCACGCGTGTTCGACGAGCCCCGCGTCGCGCGCGACCTTGATCCTGAGCGCGCCCATGAAGTCCGAAACGGTCTTGTGCGGGCCAGCGCCGAAGAAGACCACGTCGCCGGTCTGCGCGCCGACTGCGTCGAGAATCCCCTGCACGGCGCGGTCGTCGAGGAACTTGACGATCGGCGAGGTGAGCCCTTCTCGGCCCTTCGACAGATCGTCGATGCGAATCCACGCAAGTCCCTTTGCTCCATATTTCGCTACGTAGGGCGCAAGGTCGTCGAGCTGCTTGCGCGTGAGCTCCGCGCCGTTCGGCAGCCGCAGCGCCGCGACGCGCCCGCCCGGATCGTTCGCGGGCCCCGAGAACACCTTGAAGTCGACGTGCCGGACGTGCTCGGCGACATCGACGAGCTCGAGCTCGATGCGAAGATCCGGCTTGTCGGAGCCGTAGCGCCGCATCGCCTCGGCGTAGGTGATGCGCGGGAACGGATCGGCGAGCGCGACGTCGACGACCTCGTTGAAGACGTGCCGGATCATCGCCTCGACCGTGTCCTGCACCTCGCGCTCGGTCACGAACGCGAACTCCATGTCGAGCTGCGTGAACTCGGGCTGGCGGTCCGAGCGCAGGTCCTCGTCGCGGAAGCAGCGCGCGATCTGGTAGTAGCGGTCCATGCCCGCCATCATGAGGATCTGCTTGAACAGCTGCGGCGACTGTGGCAGCGCGTAGAACTCGCCCGGATGCACGCGCGACGGCACGAGGTAATCGCGCGCGCCCTCGGGCGTCGCCTTCGTCAGGATCGGCGTCTCGACGTCCTGGAAGCCGCGCGCGTCGAGGTAATGCCGCAATGCCTGCACGAGCCG
>DATLNY010000424.1:0-4064 GCA_035536495.1 Candidatus Saccharimonadia bacterium
CTTGCGTGCGTGAACGCGCTCATCGGCGACCTCGTGCATCCCGTCGCGGAGACGTCGCGCGTCATCGGCGCGGTGGCGAAGGGTGACCTCTCGCAGAACATGGCGCTCGAGGCGGACGGCCGCGCGCTGCAGGGCGAGTTCCTGCGCACGGCGCGCACCGTCAATACCATGGTCGAGCAGCTCGGCACCTTCGCGGCCGAGGTCACGCGCGTGGCGCGCGAGGTCGGCACCGAGGGGCGGCTGGGCGGTCAGGCCGACGTCAAGGGCGTGGCCGGCACGTGGAAGGACCTCACCGATTCCGTCAACTTCATGGCCGGCAACCTGACCGCGCAGGTGCGCAACATCGCCGACGTCACCACCGCCGTCGCCAACGGCGACCTCAGCAAGAAGATCACCGTCGACGTGCGGGGCGAGATCCTGCAGCTGAAGGACACCATCAACACGATGGTGGACCAGCTCCGCGCGTTCGCATCCGAAGTCACCCGCGTGGCCCGCGAGGTCGGTACCGAGGGCAAGCTCGGCGGCCAGGCCGAGGTGAAGGGCGTGGCCGGGGTCTGGAAGGACCTGACCGACAACGTCAACTTCATGGCGTCGAACCTGACCAACCAGGTTCGCAACATCGCCGAAGTCACGACGGCCGTAGCCCGAGGCGACCTGTCCCGCAAGATCACGGTGCAGGCGAAGGGCGAGATCCTGCAGCTCAAGGACACCATCAACACGATGGTCGACCAGCTCAATGCGTTCGCGGCGGAAGTCACGCGCATGGCGCGCGAGGTCGGTACCGAGGGCAAGCTCGGCGGCCAGGCAGTCGTGCCCGGCGTCGCGGGCGTCTGGAAGGATCTCACCGACAACGTCAACGCGATGGCCGCGAACCTCACGAACCAGGTGCGCGGCATCGTCAAGGTCGTCACCGCGGTTGCGTCGGGAGACCTGCAGCAGAAGCTCACGGTCGAGGCCAAGGGCGAGGTCGCGGCCCTCGGCGACACGATCAACTCGATGACCGACACACTCGCGATCTTCGCCGACCAGGTGACATCGGTCGCGCGCGAGGTCGGCGTCGAAGGCCGCCTCGGCGGCCAGGCGAACGTTCCCGGCGCGGCCGGCCCCTGGAAGGACCTCACGGCGAACGTCAACCTGCTCGCCGCGAACCTGACGAGCCAGGTGCGCGCGATCGCGGACGTCGCGACCGCGGTGACGAAGGGCGACCTCACGCGCTCGATCACCGTCGACGCGCTCGGCGAGGTCGCGGACCTGAAGGACAACATCAACGCGATGATCGGCAACCTGCGCGGCACGACCGAGCGCAACACCGAGCAGGACTGGCTCAAGACCAACCTCGCCCGCTTCTCCGGCATGATGCAGGGCCAGCGCAACCTCATCACCGTCGGCGAGATGCTGCTGTCGGAGCTCGCACCGCTCGTCGGCGCGCAGCAGGGCGTCATGTACATGGTCGAGGGCGCGGGGCGCGACGCGCGCCTCAAGCAGCTCGCGGGCTACGCCGACTCGCGCGAGGGCTCGCCGCGTGATTACCTCGTCGGCGAAGGGCTCGTCGGCCAGTGCGCCGACGAGCGCGAGCGCATCCTGCTCGAGGACATCCCCGAGAACGAGGACATCACGATCAGCTCGGGGCTCGTCACCGCCCTGCCCCGGAGCGTCATCGTGCTGCCGGTGCTGTTCGAGGACCAGGTCAAGGCCGTCATCGAGCTCGCGACGCTCTCGCGCTTCACCGAATCGCACATCGCGTTCCTCGAGCAGCTCACCGGCTCGATCGGCATCGTGCTCAACACGATCCAGGCGACGATGCGCACCGAGGCGCTGCTCGACCAGTCGCAGCAGCTCGCCGGCGAGCTGCAGACGCAGCAGAGGGAGCTGCAGCAGACCAACGACGAGCTCGCGCTGAAGGCGAAGCTGCTCGCCGAGCAGAACGCCGAGGTCGAGCGCAAGAACCAGGAGATCGAGCAGGCCCGCCGCGCGCTCGAGGACAAGGCCGCCGAGCTCGCGCTGACCTCGCGCTACAAGTCCGAGTTCCTCGCGAACATGTCGCACGAGCTTCGCACGCCGCTCAACTCGATCCTGATCCTCGGCCAGCAGCTCGCCGACAACTCCGAGAAGAACCTGTCGCCGCGCCAGATCGAGTTCGCGCGCACGATCCACGGCGCGGGCACCGACCTGCTCAACCTCATCACCGACATCCTCGACCTTTCGAAGATCGAGTCGGGCACCGTGACGGTCGAGTCCGAGCGGCTGCCGTTCGGGGCGCTGCGGGACACGGTCGAGCGCAACTTCCAGCACGAGGCCGAGCGCCGCAAGCTCACGTTCACGGCGGACTTCGACCCGAAGCTCGGCGATGCGATCACGACCGATCCGAAGCGCCTGCTGCAAGTGCTGAAGAACCTGCTGTCGAACGCGTTCAAGTTCACCGAGCACGGCGGCATCCGCCTGCACGCCGGCGTCGCGCAGGCGGGCTGGACGCCGGATCACCCGATCCTGTCGAAGGTCCCGCAGGTCATCGCGTTCTCGGTCAGCGACACCGGCATCGGCATCCCACCCGAGAAGCAGCGCATCATCTTCGAGGCATTCCAGCAGGCCGATGCCGGAACCGCACGCAAGTACGGCGGCACGGGCCTCGGGCTGGCGATCAGCCGCGAGCTCGCGAACCTGCTCGGCGGCGAGATCAAGCTGCACTCGGTGCCGGGCGCGGGCTCGACGTTCACGCTGTACCTGCCGCTGCACTATGTCGGCCCCGTGCGCTCCCGCACGATGGCCGAGCAGCAGGCCGACCAGCCCCCTGCCCTCACCCCGCAGCCGGTCGTCTCGTACGCGTCGCACGAGGAGATCCTCGACGACCGGGACCACATCGAGCCGAACGATCGCACGCTGCTGATCGTCGAGGACGATCCCCACTACGCGAAGGTCATGCTCGAGCTCTCGCGCGAGCACGGCTTCAAGGGCATCGTCGCGATGCGCGGCTCGGAAGCCCTCGTCGCGGCGCGCAAGTACCGCCCGACCGCGATCTCGCTCGACATCTTCCTGCCCGACATGCTCGGCTGGACCGTGCTCGCGCGGCTCAAGCAGGACCCCGAGACGCGCCACATCCCGGTGCAGATCGTGACGGTCGAGGAAGAGCGCCAGCACGGCCTCGAGCGCGGCGCGTTCTCGTTCCTCAACAAGCCGCTGACGACGTCGTCGCTCGAGGCGGCGCTCGAGCGGATCAAGACCTTCACCGCGCCGCAGACGCGCCGTCTGCTGGTGGTCGAGGACAACGACGCCGAGCGGATGAGCATCGTCGAGCTGATCAAGCACGACGACATCGAGATCGCGACTGCTGCGACGGGCCAGGAAGCGCTAGACCTCGCGCGCGGTTCGCGCTTCGACTGCATCGTGCTCGACTTGAAGCTGCCGGACATCTCGGGCTTCGAGCTGATGGCCGAGCTGCAGCGTGACGAAACGACGCGCGAGGTACCGATCGTCGTGTTCACCGGCAAGGAGCTCACGCCCGAGGAAGACACGAAGATCCGCAGCATGGCCAAGAGCATCGTGCTGAAGGGCGTGCAGTCGCCCGAGCGGCTGCTCGACGAGACCGCGCTGTTCCTGCACCGCGTCGTGACCGACCTGCCGGAATCGCAGCAGCGCATGCTCGAGAGCCTGCACGAGACCGACGAACCGCTGATCGGGCGCAAGGTGCTCGTCGTCGACGACGACGTGCGCAACATCTTCGCGCTTTCGAGCCTGCTCGAGCGGCACAAGATGCATACCGGGGCCGCGGGATCGGGGGAGGAAGCGGTCAACATCGTCAATGACGCTTCCGACATCGCGCTCGTGCTGATGGACATCATGATGCCGGAGATGGACGGCTACGAGACGATGAAGCAGATCCGGCAGGATCCGAAGTTGCGGCACCTGCCGATCATCGCGCTCACGGCGAAAGCGATGAAAGGCGATCGCGAGAAGTGCCTCGAGGCAGGCGCTAGCGACTACATCGCCAAGCCCGTGGACGCCAATCAATTGCTTTCCTTGCTGCGCGTCTGGTTGCACCGTTGATCCTCAAGCCGATGTCCGCCCAG
>DATLNY010000425.1:0-3440 GCA_035536495.1 Candidatus Saccharimonadia bacterium
CAGCGGGACGTAGCTGACGGCGACGTAGTGGCGCAGCACGATCGCGGCGTCGAGCCGCGCGCCGTTGCGCGCAAGCCAGTCGATCGGATCGCGGTACCACGGGTGGTACAGCACCTCGACGCCGAGCTGCTGCAGCGCGGCGGTATAGCGCGGCACGTACGCGCGGTTGTCGGGTGCGAAGACGACCTTCCAGCCGCCGGCGACGAGCAGCTTCATGAGGTTGACGAGGCGCACCGAGCCCGAGTCCTGGTCGGGCTCCGGCACGTACGCATCGACGATCAGCACCGTGCCGCGCACGCGATGCTCGCGCGCATGCTCGATCGGCGTTCCGGGTTTCGGTTGCCGCGCGAGCGCGCCCTTCCAGCGCTCGACGAACTTTTCCTGGTTGACGAGCTGGTAGCGCTTGATGCCGCTGCCGGTGTCGGTCCCGGACGTCACGCCCTCGAAGTGCACGACGACCGACGCCGGCTGGTAGTACGCCTTGAACTCCGCCTCGCGCACGCGGAACGCGAAGTCGGTGTCCTCGTAGTACGCGGGCCTGTAGCGCGCGTCGAAGCCGCCGAGCTGCTCGAACAGCGCGCGCCGCACCATGATCGCGGCGCCCGAGCAGTAGTCGGCTTCGCGCACGTAGCCGTAGGCGGGATCCGCCGGATCGCCGCCGCGGCCGTAGTTCCAGCCGGATCCGTCCGAGAACACGATCCCGCCGGCCTCCTGCAGGCGCCCGTCGGGATAGACGAGCTTCGCGCCGGCGAGGCCGCAGTCGGGGAAGGCGGAAAACGTCGCGACGAGCGCCTCGAGCCAGCCGGCCTGCACGGCGGTGTCGTTGTTGAGGAACACGAGGTACTCGCCCCGTGCGAGCGCAGCGCCGGCATTGCACGCGCCGATGAAGCCGAGATTCTCGTCGTTGCGCACGCTGCGGATGCCGGCGATTTCCGCAAGGCGCTCCGGCGTCTCGTCGCTCGAGCGATCGTCGACGACGATCGCCTCGAACGCGAGCTTGCCGGCGTGCTGCGCGAGCGCTGCGAGGCACATCCGCGTGTGGTGGAACTGGTTGTAGACCGGGATCACGATCGACACGCGCGGCGTATCGCTGCCGGGAACCGCCGGTAACGGCGCGGCGTCGTCGGCGGCGGGCAACTCGGGGATGTCGAGCGCGACCGACGCGTCCGCCGCAGGTGCGACGCCGCGCGCGATGCGCGCGATGCGCGCGAGCGTGCCGCCGATGCCACGCATGCGCAGGCTGCGATGGCCGCGCTTGCCGAGCTCCAGCAGGCGCCGCAGGCGGAAGCGAAGCGCGGTGCGCAGCGCGCGCGCGGTGCGCGCGGCGAACCGCAGCGGGCGCGTCAGCCGCCACGAGCGGCTCGCGATGATCCGGTCGAGCGTCGTGCGTAGCTCCTCGAGCTCGCGCACCAGCGCCGCGCGATCGCGCGCGGCGGCCTGGCGCTCCGCGTCGTGCGCGCGCGACTGCGCGTCGATCGTGTGCGCGAGCTCGGCGCGCGCGAGCTCGCCCGCCTCGACCGCCTCGTGCCGCTCGCGCGCGACCGCGGCGAGGCGCTGCGTCTCGGCTTCGAGCTGCTGCGCCCACGTGGTGCGCTCGCGCGACAGCCGCTCGAGCGAGGCGGCCCAGTCGGCGCGGGCGACGAGCTCGCGCTGCTGCGCGGCGAGCGTTTCGCGTTGCGCGCGCTCGCGTGCCGCGACGCGCGTCGATCGCTCGGCACGTTCCGCTGCCTCGAGATCGCGCGGCGCGAGCGTCGTGACCGCATAACGGGGCGCTGCGTGCCGCGGCAGCGCGAGCGCGTCGCGCCAGTCCGACACCAGTGCCTCGACCGGGCGCGGCGCGTGGCGCAGCAGCCGTTCACGCATCGCCGCGAGCGCGGCCGGGTCGCGCGCGACACGCTCGATCACGGCGACGAGCGCATCGGGATTCGCATCCGCGAGCCAGCCGTCGTCGCCGTCGGCGATCCGCTCGGCGAGCGCGCCGATCCGCGTCGCGACGACCGGGATGCCGAGCGCTTGCAGCTCCGTGAGCGTGTAGCTCCACGTCTCGGCGACGCTCGCGGCGATCACGGCGACGTCCGGCGTGATCCGCGCGATCGCCTCGGGCAGCCGGTCGCGCTCGTAATCGAGCTCGACGTGGACGCCGCGCCGGCCGAAGAACGCCTCGGCGTTCGCGCCCGGGCCGAGCAGGTAAAGATCCGCCCACGCACTGATGCGTTCGATGAGCGGCGCGAGCAGTGCCTCGCCCTTGCCGCCGCCGATGCGACCGAGCACGAGGACGCGCGGCCGTGCGCGCGGCGGGGGTGTCCACGCCGGGCGCTCGAGCGCGAACGGCCGGAAGCCGTGCGGAATCACGGCGATTCGCCCGCCGCCCGCGAGCCGGGGCTCGATCCGCGCGACGTTGCGGCGAACGCTCTCGCTCGGCGCGACGACGCGCGCACCGGCGCGCTCGAGCGCGGCGAGCCACGCTTCGCGCAGCGCCCACCACGCCTCGGCCGGCTGCGCCGCGAACGGCAGTGCCGTGCCCGCGGCCGCGAGTGCCGCGTCGAGCCCGGCTCGATCGAAGCGGCTCGATGCGTCGCCGAAATCGGCATGAAGCACGGGCCACAACGGGAAGTAGTCGTGCAGCACGACGCTCGTCGGCCTGCCGGTTTCGAGCGCATCGAGGCTGTGGCCGATCAGCGACGACACGACGACGGCGTCGACGGCATGGCGCTCGACGATCTCGCGCAGCACCGCGGCGTAGCTGTCGTCGTGCAGCGCAGTCGTCGCGATCGGGCGCGGCAGCGGGTAACGCGCGATGCACGCGAACGCGGCAGCCGGCAGCAGCAGCTCGAGCGTTTCGCCGTAGCGCTTGCGCGAGTACTGCCCGCGCGCGACGAGCGCGACGTGGACGTGCGCGTCGTCGTGCTCGGCGAGATCGCGCACGAACGCCTCGACGCCACCTCCCCAGCCGTGCACGACGTGCAGCACGACCGGCCGCGGATCGAGCGCTGCGAGCACCGGGCGCGCGGCGTCGATCGGCGCGAAACGCGCGCGCAGCGGCGCGAGCGGCGGCGCCGGTGGCGGGTGGCGAGGATCGTCGGGCGGCGCAGGCCCGCGCAGCGGGAGCGCCGCATCGCCGACGTAGAGGTGGTCGAGCACCGCGCCGGTCCACTCGGGGGGCAGCGCGCTGCCGCGCCAGGCGGGGCGCTCACGCAGCTTCGCGCGCGCGCTCGCGCGCCACACCGCGAAGTCCGGCGACGCGTGCATCGCGGGCAGCACGGCACGCGCGCCATGCCACCAGCAGCCCGCGTCGATCGCCAACGGATCCGCGCGCTCGACGCTCGCACCCTCGGCGAACGGCGAGAGCTCTGGCACCGAATTCGTCAGGGCCGACACGACGTCGGCGTCGGTCGCGGCGAGCGCGCGCGCGATGCGCTCGAACGCAAATGGCGGCAGCG
>DATLNY010000426.1:0-6039 GCA_035536495.1 Candidatus Saccharimonadia bacterium
CGGCCGCGCCGTCTAGCGAATCGATCGTGAGGCTCGGAAGCTGCGAAACCTGCGACGCGCCGAGCTCGTAGAGGAACGCGCGACCGCGATTCGGTTGCGCGTTGACCGTCGCGAGCGGCGCGCCGATCACGACGACGTTGCCGTTCGTCGCGACGGCCGCACCGGCGCCCTGCGGAGCGGTGCCCGACTCGGGCACCAGCGTCGTTCGTTCGGTCAACTGCGTGCCGGCGCCGCGCACGAGCACGGTCGCAAGACCGCTGTCGGTGCCGGCCGCCGTGTCGGCGTCGGGTGCACCGACGACGACGATGTTTCCGGCCGCGGCGACGGCGCTGCCCCATTTGTCGCCGAGCGCGCCGCTTGCACGCGTGCTGCGTTGTCCCGCTCCGGCGCCCGCGCCGGTCGTCTGGAACGCATACACCGCGCCCGCTTCGCCGCCCTCGCCTGGCGCGCCGACCGCGACGAAGCTCGAGACCGCGGCGACCGAGCTGCCGAAACCGCCGTTCGCCTGCGGTGCGCCGGGCGCCATCGTCGCGCCGATCTGCACGACGTTACCCGGCGTAGTGCTGAAGATGTGCGCGCTGCCCGCGCCGATCGTGCCGCCGACGTCCGACTTGTTCGCGCCGATCACGAGCGTGTTGTCGGGCGTGAACGCGACGGACGCGCCGAATCCCGAGCTCGCGACGTTGCCCTGGGCGGGCGGTGCCGTGATCGCGACCGGTGCGAGCGATTGCGGCGTTTCCCAGTTCGACGCGGGCCGGCGATAGACCATCACGGCGCCGTTGCCGCCTTCCGGCGCGCCGACGGCGATCAGCGAGCCGTCGGGCGACACCGCGACGCTCTGCCCGAACTTGTCGCCGACGCTCTTGCGCCACGGGCGCAGGATCGCCGACGGCCTCGTCGCGCGCGTCAGCGACTTCTCGTCGAGGCGCTGGCCGGGCACGCGCTCGTAGACGTAGACCTGCCCGCCACCGTCACCGGCATCGGGCGCACCGACGACGACGACTTCCGTCGCACCGAGGTCGGTGACCGCGATCGACGTACCGAAGCGGTCACCGGCGTCGCCGTCGGACGATTCGATCGGGTCGTCGGGCGCCACGCCCTCCGATGCCGCCGTGCAGGCAAGACCGTACTTCAACGACGGCAGCGCGGGATCGCTCGTCGTGCAGGTCAACGTGGCCGACGCGACGGTGTCGATCGGCGGCAGGGTGCACGTCAGCGCGAGGTCGCGCGTGCCGCCGCCGGCGTCAACGTTCGGATCGGCCAATGCAAGGGTGAAGTCCGGTGTCGCCTGCGAAATCGTGCAGTTCGACAACGACTGCGGCGCGGTCGGATGCGTGTTGACGACCGTGATCGTCCGCGTCGCGACCGTGTCGCCGGGCTCGCCGACGAAGGTGATCGTGCTGCCGTGCTCCGGCTTCGAGACGATGCTGACGACGGTCACCGCGCCGGACGATGAATCGCAGGCGGGGACGGGCGTGACCGCGTCCGAGACGCAGTTCGGCGGCATCGCTTCGCCCAGCGCGAGGTTCGGCGTCGGCGGGAACGGCTCGATCCGCAGCGTGACGTAGCAAAGGTCGGTTGCCACGCCGTCGAGCGGCTGGCCGGTGTACTCCGGCGCAAGCACGCGCACGCCGTTCGATCCCGGTATGACTTCGCACTCGCCGCCATTCGCGCCTTGCACACCGGTGGCGGTCAAGCTCATGGGGTCGACGGCGAGATCGAACATCGCGTCGACGGACGTGCCGTCGCCTTCGTACTGGATCGCAACGACGACTTCCTCGTTGCGGACGCCGGAGGCGAAGCCAACGATGAAGGTCCCGGCGCTCGCCGGCAGCGCGGCGACAAAGCCGAGCGCGACGGCGATCGAAACGCTGCGCGGGCTCACGGGCAGGCTCCAGCGAGCTTCACGACGCAGACGCGGTCGAACGCGTCGAGCTTGCCGTCCTCGGTGCAGTCGGGCTGTCCGGTCGCGATGATCGGCACATTGCCGGCGTCCCTGCGGCGCAGGATTTCCTCGGTGAGCATCTGGTAGTCGTTGCCGTCGACGAACGAATCGCCGTTGACGTCACCGCGGCAGAGCGGACCGATCGGCGACGCCAGGTTGTTCGATTCGAACGCGTCGAAGTTGATCGCGCCCGTCGGGTTGCCGTTCGCGGTGGCGAGCCAGCCGAGGCTCGCCGTGTCGATGCTCGAGTCCGCGACCGACGCCACGGACGTCACGACGGCGATCGGCGTGCCGGAGCCCGCGCCGTGCACCGTGACGCCAAGCTTCTGAGTGGCACCGTACGAGACCTCGACCGAGTACCAGCGGAACTCGGATGCGCCGGTGATCATCGTGTCGGGGGCGCCCGCGGCGACCATACCGATGTAGACGAGGAACGCGTCGGCGACCGGATCGTGCGCGATCGAGAACTGCGGAACGCCGCTTGCGTTGCGCGCCTGGAACAGGACGACGGCGCCCGCGCTCGTCTGCGGGAATACGTAGAAGCGCGCGCGATAAGTGGGCTCGTTGGCGGGATGATCGCTGCGCAGGCTGCCATTGGTGTCGACGACGCGGTACGCGCAGGCGCCCGAGTAGCGCAAGACCGGTGTCGCACCGTACGGCCCGCCCGCGACGCCGCCCCCCGCCACGAACGACCAGGCGCTCGCGGTGCACGGCGAACCTTCCCAACTGGTGGCGAACGCGAATGCCGCGGCCGGCAACGGCGCCGCGAAGATCCCCACGCACAACGACCACAGACCCCACCGCGCCGACCGGTGCCACGACGTAGCCCAGGACATCGAGGAACTCCCCGCGCGACGACCGCGTCACGCCCGGCGTTACTTTACCGCGCGTTTCGTCAGGGCGTTCTTGCGATTCCTGGGCCCAGCCACCGTTCGAGCAAGCGACCGATCCGCTGGTCGGACGGGCCGGTACCGGGCTCATCCAGCAGCGCGTTGATGTCGATCGCGAGCATCGCCGCGCCAAGCCGACCGCCGCCTCCGGCAAGTTCCGCGAGCAGGCCGTCCGGGCCGCGACCGATGACCGCGATGTTCGCGTGATCGAGCGTTTCGCGTCGGATTGCGTCGACCGTTTCCCGCACCTCGCCGGCGCCGCGCGCGGGATCGAAGCGGCGCGCGCCGCCGAGCGCCTGACACCGCTCCCCGTCGCTCGCGTGCCCGTCGCCGCGACACCCGAGCAGGTCAGGGCAAACGGCAAGGTAACCCAACGCCGCCAGCGCATCGCAGCAGTTGCGCGCCACCTCGTCGAGCCCCGCCGCACCGTGCAGCACGACGAGTGCGGGTGCGGACCCCGCATCGGGCCGCGCGACATACGTGCGCATCGTGCCATCGGCGACGCGGAGCGTGCGCGTGAGGCGGCGGATCACCCGGCGGGCGCCTGGGGCAGGTCGAGCTGCTGCGCGATCGCCGCGCAGAACGCCGCGCGACCGGGCCACGGCGAGATGCGCCCGATCCGGCGCACGCCACGGAACACGACGAACGTCGGCACGCCGTGCAGGCCGAAGCGCGTGCCGAGCGCGGGATCGTCGTAGACGTTCGCATGGAGCCACCGCACGCCCGGCCACTCGAACGAATCCGGCGCGCAGAGCATCTCGCGCTTCGCGACGTCGCAGTTGACGCAGTCGCGGCCCCAGAGGAACAGGATCGAGAGCACCGTGTCGTCCTCGGCGAGGATCGCGTCGAGCGTCGCGCTCGCAGCGAGGCGCATCGGGAACGCGTCGAAGAATCCCGGTACGGTGGAGTCGGCCACGCAGGATCCTACTGCGGGCTCTTGTAGGAGGGGCCTCAGCCGCGACGCTCTGGCAACCGGGTTTCGCGGCTGAGGCCGCTCCTACAGCGGTGCTGCTTGCTTCGACCCCCGGCTGCGGTTGCAATGGGTGCATGAGACCGCGCGTCCTCGTCTTGTTGCTTTTCGTCGCGCTGGTGGGATGCGCGCCGTTGCCTTGGCGGAACCCGCTCGCGGATTGGGTCCCCTCGCCGAACCACGAACCGCGCCGGCCGATCCTGATCGTGCTGCATGCGACCGAGCAGGATTCGGTCGAGGAAAGTCTCGACACGCTGCGCACGCGCAACTCGGGCGGCCCGGTCAGCTCGCACTATCTGATTGCGCGCGACGGCCGCATCTTCCAGCTCGTCGCCGAGGATCGCCGTGCGTGGCACGCGGGGCCTGGCCGCTGGGGCACGATCACCGACGTCAACTCCGCGTCGATCGGGATCGAGCTCGACCACAAGGGCACCGGGGATTTCGCCACGAAGCAGATCGACGCGCTGCTGCGGCTCATGGACGACCTGTGCACGCGGCTCGGCATTCCGCGCAGCCAGGTCATCGCCCACGCCGACATGGCGCCGCACCGCAAGCGCGATCCGAGCGCGCGCTTCCCGTGGGCGAAGCTTGCCGCGGCGGGATTCGGACCCTGGCCCGCGGAGCCGTTCGAGGATCCGCCGCAAGGCTTCGATCCGTGGCTCGCACTGCGCGCCGTCGGCTATCCGCTCGACGATCCCGGCGCCGCGCTGCGCGCGTTCCGGCGGCGCTTCCGCGGCATCGAGGCGGAGCTGACCGATCCACCGCCCGTGCTCGACGCCGACGATGCGCGCGTGCTCCACGCGCTGACGCGACCGGACGCACCGAAGCGGCCCTGATCCTCCATTTCGGACGTGCCGTGACGTTGGCGCGTCGGCCGCGTGACGAAACGGTGACGGTCGCGCAGGCATTGTGGGGGTGTGCCTCGCGCGTCTCCGTGACCGACTGCACCGGGCGATGTCCCTTCGCGGAACGCTTCGGCGTTGATCCGGACGTCCGCGGTATTTGCACCGCGCGGGGATCGAACCATGAAGCTCCTGCACACGCTCGCCCTGGCGACCCTGTCGGCCGTCGCCAGCTCGGCCCATGCGACGACCTACACCGTCAACGACGCAGGCTCCGGTGCCGATTCGAACCTCAACGACGGGATGTGCAGCACCGCGAATCCGGGAAACGGCACGACCTGCACGCTGCGCGCCGCGATCCAGGAGGCGAACAGCGACAACGGCGCGCACGTCATCAAGTTCGCGCCCGCTGTCACGAAGATCACGCTCACCGCGAGCCTGCCGACGATCACGGCGCCGGTCGTGCTCGACGGCACGACCGCGAATGTCGCGAGCGGCGGCCGCGTCGAGATCGACGGCAATGCCGTCAGCGGCTGCATCGCGCTCGCCGACACCGACACCGTCGCGCACACGGACGGCGCAACCGGTTCGACGGTCAAGAATCTCGTCGTGCGGCGGTGTTCCGGCGCCGGCATCGACCTGTCGGGCCACGGCTACACGATCACCGGCAACCGCGTCGGCACGAATCCTGGCGCGAGCTCGGGCTCGAGCGCGACCGATGCGAACTCGGCCGCGGGCATTTCCGTCAGCGGCACGATCCCGCCGCCGGCAGCGCCGAGCATCACGAGCCTGCTCGCGACTTTACCGCAGGGCTTCGCCGGCGTGCAGTCGCTGCAGGCCGCGCTGCAGGCGTTGCTGACGCCCGTCGCGAAGCCGAACCTCATCCTCGGCAACGTCGTGTCGGGCAACATGGCCAACGGCATCCATGTCTTCGGCCAGAGCACGGCGAACACGATCGTCGCCGGCAACATCGTCGGGCTCTCGCAGGACGGCCTCTCCGCGGTTCCGAACGGGCGCGGACCGGGGGGCTCGGTCAACCGCGCCGGCATCCGCGTCAGCGGCACGGCGTGGGGCAACTTCATCGGCCCGGGCAAC
Source organism: Candidatus Saccharimonadia bacterium (assembly GCA_035536495.1). Lineage (GTDB taxonomy): Bacteria > Pseudomonadota > Gammaproteobacteria > Xanthomonadales > Ahniellaceae > DATLNY01. Next base: position 5,743 of record DATLNY010000426.1, read on the forward strand.
ATCGTCAGCGGCAACCTCGGCGACGGCATCGCGCTGGATCCCGGCGCGGTGCTGCTGCCGAACTTCGTCGCGGGCAACCTGGTCGGGCTCGGCAGCGCGCCGGGCGCCGACGTCGGCAACGCGGTCAACGGCATATCGGTCGACACGTTCCCGACGACGTCCGCGCCCGTGAACGTGACCAAGATCGCGGCGATCATCGGCCCCGCGAACACGATCAGCGACAACAAGAGCACGGTCGACACCTTGCTCGACGTCACGAACGGCGACACGTCCGGCGGCATGATCATCACGGGCTCG
>DATLNY010000427.1:0-17749 GCA_035536495.1 Candidatus Saccharimonadia bacterium
GTCCTCGACCGCCGCGGCGAGCAGGTCGAGCAGCATCGCGCGTTCGCCGGGATCGAGCTCGCGCAGGCGCGTCCCCGGCGGATGGTCGGCGACGCCGTACGGGACGACCGGCGCTGATCCGGATGCGATCGCCGCGTAGGCGCTCGTGAGCTCGAGCAGGCTCGTCTCGTAGCTGCCGAGCGCGAGCGACGCGTCGCGCCCGAGATCGGAGGTGATGCCGAGATCGCGCGCGGATTCGATCACGTCACGCGGACCGACTTCCTGTGCGAGCCGCACCGCCGCCACGTTGCTCGACTTCGCGAACGCCTCGCGCAGCGTGATCGGGCCACGGTACGCGCCGTCGTGGTTCGCGGGCGACCATGTGCCGATCGTGATCGGCGCGTCGTCGACGATCGAGTCGGGCGTCGCGCCGTCGCGCAGCGCCGCGCGGTAGACGAAGAGCTTGAACGCCGAACCCGGCTGGCGCTGCGCCTGAGTGACGCGGTTGTAGCTGCTCGCGGCGTAGTCGACGCCGCCGACCATCGCGATGACTTCGCCGTTCGGCCGCATCGCGACGAGCGCGGCCTGCGTCGCGCGCACGGCACGGCCGTGCGCCCCCAGGGCGCGCGCGACGACGTGCTCGGCGTGGCGCTGCATCTCGAGGTCGAGCGTCGTGCGCACCGGTACTTCGCCGTAGGCTGCGTCGAACGCTTCCTTCGCCCGGGGCGAGAGCCAGTCCGCGAAATACGTGCCGACCGGAAGGTCGGCGCGGCCCTCGCGAACCCGTGCGGGCCGGATGACGGCCGCCTGCGACTGCGTCAGTGCCCCGTTGGCGACCATCGCCTCGATCACGAGCCGCGCGCGCGCGCGCGCCGCTTCCGGATGGCGCGACGGCGCGAGCGCGGACGGCGCCTTGATGATTCCCGCGAGCATCGCTGCCTCCGCGATGGCCAGCCGTTCGGGTGCGACGTCGAAGTAGTGCCGCGCCGCGGCGCGCAGCCCGTAGACGCCGTCGCCGAAGTAGATGCCGCTGAGGTAGCGCGAGAGGATCTCGTCCTTGTCGAGCCTCGCCTCGATCCAGACCGCGATGAGCGCTTCCTGCAGCTTGCGCCGCACGGTGCGCTCGGGCGTCAGGAACGAGGTCTTCGCGAGCTGCTGCGTGATCGTGCTGCCGCCCTGCTCGATCGCTCCGGCCTTCGAGTTGCGCACGAGCGCGCGCGCGACACCGCGCGGGTCGATGCCGGTGTGGCTGAAGAACCGCCGATCCTCGATCGAGAGCACCGCGTCGACGACGTAGTCCGGAAGGCGTCGCGAATCGACGGGTTCCTCCTTCAGCGCGCCGCGACGCGCGTACGCCTCGCCGTTGCGGTCGAACAGCACGAGCGTCGGCTCCGGCAGCGGCGCGAGCGCACGATTCAGCGGCAGTGCCCACGCGAGCCAGAGCAGGGCGATCGTGACGACGCCGAGCAGGATCCAGAGCCACCGCGGCACGCGCGCAAGCTTCGCCCGCAACGCCGCGCGACGTCGCCGTCCCGCAGACGCCGGGGCGCCGGTCAGTGGCTCGGTCGCCGCGCCGGCGGCGGCGGCGGGCAGGGTCGAATCGGCGGCCATCACCCACCGATAGCACGGAGCGGATCAACGACATCGGAACGGCGTTTGCAGCGCAGTACCACCCACGCTCGCAGGGGAAATTCCTCAGGCGCGAAAGCGACCGCATCGGCGATGCTAGGTTCGCGATCGTCTTGCGCGCTCGGGCAGCCGCAGCCAACCAAATCCAGAGGGGGGAATGACATGGCTACGAACGAGTCCTACCGCGCTCCGGCGCCCGACTTCATCATGCGAAAGGCAATCGTCAGCGCGATTCTCTGCGCGATCGGCCTGCCCGGCTACGCCGCAACGGCGGCGACGCCTGCTGCGACCGGCGCTGCGCCCGAATCCGCAATCGCGGCCGCCGAAAACTGGGCCGCGAAAGTCGATCCATCCGTGATGGCGAACGCCGCGCTCGGGCCGACCGAATTCATGGTGTACCTGCGCGAGCAGGCCGATCTTTCCGGCGCGAACGCACTTGCGACGAAGGATGCCAAAGGCCGCTTCGTCCACGATCGCCTGACTGCGATCGCACGCGCGACCCAGCCCGGCGTCGTGCTGACCCTGAGCCAGTTCGGCGCGCCGCATCGCGCGTTCTGGATCTCGAACACGGTCTGGTCGAAGGGCAACCTCGCGGTCGTGCAGGCCGTCGCCTCGCTGCCCGAGGTCGCCGCGATCCACGCGGTCGGCCGCGGCAAGTTGCAGTTGCCGCCGCGGGATGCGTCCGGTGCGCACGACGAGGCCAAGCTTGCGACCGCAGTCGGGCCGGGCATCGAGCGCAGCCGCGCCGACGATGCGTGGGCGCTAGGCTACGAAGGCCAGGGCGTCGTCGTCGCCGGCGCCGACACCGGCGTGCGCTTCACGCACAACGCCTTGCGCTTGCGCTATCGCGGCTGGGGCGGTAGCGCCGCAAGCTCGGCGCACGACTACAACTGGAAGGACGCGATCCACATCCCGAACTGGCCACCGGAGCCGCTCAACGCGTGCAACCCGGGCGGTCCGACCGGGCTCGGACAGCCGTCGCCGCACCCGTGCGATGACGACGAGATCCTCGGCGGCGGGCACGGCTCGCACACGATGGGCTCGATGGTCGGGAGCGAGGGCGTCGAGAACCAGATCGGCATGGCACCCAAGGCGCAGTGGATCGCGTGCCGCAACATGAGCAACGGCGTCGGTGCGATCCCGACGTACCTCGAATGCATGGAGTGGTTCATCGCGCCGACGAAGGTCGACGGCACGAGCCCCGACCCCGCGAAAGCGCCGCACGTCATCAACAACTCGTGGGGTTGCATCGAGGGCTGCCCGCCGGAGCCGAACCCATTGCGCGATTCGCTGATCGCGAGCCGCGCCGCGGGCATCGTCTACGTCGCGTCGGCCGGCAACGACGGCTCGGAGTGCAACACGATCCATCACCCGCTCGCGCGCTATCCCGAGGCGTTCACCGTCGGCTCGACCACGCACACGACCGACCTCATCTCGAGCTTCAGCAGCCGCGGGCCGGCCGCGGTCGACCCGAGCAACCCGTCCCAGCCGTTCTATCTCAAGCCGAACATCAGCGCGCCCGGCTCGGCGATCCGCTCCGCGCTGCGCGGCAGCGACACCGAATACGGCTCCCTCAGCGGCACGAGCATGGCGGGTCCGCACGTCGCGGGCCTCGTTGCGCTGGTGATCTCGGCGAACCCGGCGCTCGCCGGCAACGTCGACCGCATCGAGGACATCATCGAGGCAAGTGCCGAGAAGAAACCGACTTCGGAAGGATGCGGCGGCGACTCCCCGACGCAGGTTCCGAACAACACGTACGGTGCGGGGCGCATCGATGCGCTCGCGGCGGTGATGATGGCGTTGGGCGAACCCCGGACCGGACCGATCTTCAGCGACGGATTCGAGAATCCCTGAGCCGCTGACGCCACGGCCGGCTCGAACGGAGCCGGCCGTCGCGTCGCCGGCCTAGCCCGGCTTGCGTCAATCGCAACCCGTCGCCGCGAGCCCGGCGAGCTTCTCGAGCGCGAACACCTGCCGTCCATCCGCGCCCTCGAGCGTCGCCGTCGCACGCGAGCACGCGTCGAGCCGCAACTCGAGCCGCCCCCACGGCTCGCGCCGGATCGCCGCCGGATCGAACGCGGTGTAGCGCCCGCCGCGCGTCGCGATCATGTCGATCGTCATCGTCTCGCCGTAGCGCAGCGCGCCGCGGCGCGTGCCGATCAGGAACAGGTTGCTGCCGTCGTCGCGATGGCCGTAGAACGTCACGGCGAGCGTGTCGCCGGTGAGCCAGAGGAATTCGAACCCTTCGCCCGACAGGCTCGGGTCGTGCCACGCGCCCGCGATGCCGCGCGCATCGCCGACCGGGATCGTCGCGGCGGTGAGCTGCGCGATGATGAAATCGCGCGCCTGCTGCTGCACCGTGTCGGGAAAGCCGCCGTGGCCAGCGCCCGGCACCGTCACGTACCCGGGTGCGCGTCCGACCGCTGCGAGCGCATCGCGCAGCCGTTCGCTCTGCCGGATCGGCACCGTCGCGTCGGCGGTGCCGTGCACGATCAGAAACGGCGGATCGGCAGCGTCGACGAACGTGATCGGGCTCGCCTGCCGCGCGAGCGCAAGCCAGGTCGGAAACGGTGCGTTCGGATTCGCGATGTTCGCGCGCAACACACCGATGCCCTCGTCGGATGCCGTGTAGCCGAGCAATCTCGACTCAGGTGAATCCGCCGCGTCGTGGTTCAGCGCCGAACCCGGTGGCGTCCGGGTGTCCGGCATCACCTGCAGGAGATCGGTCGGCCCGTAGTAGTCCACGACCGCCTGCATGCGGCTCGAGACGTGCAGGTTGCCGCCGATCGCGCCTTCGATCTCCGGCGCGTGGCCGGAAGTTCCGGCCAGCGCCGCGAGGTGCCCGCCGGCGGACGAGCCCCAGACCGCGAACCGCGCGGGGTCGAGGTTGTAGCTCCCGGCATTCGCGCGAAGGAAGCGGATCGCTCCCTTCACGTCGTGGATCTGCGCGGGAAACGTCACGCCTTCGCTGCCGTACTGGCCGGCCTGCGAGGTGAGCCGATAGTCGATCGATGCGACCGCGATGCCGCGGTCGAGCAGCGCCGTCGCGAACGCAGGCGCGGCGCGCGTGCCCTGTGACCAGCCACCGCCGTGCACCCAGATCAGCGTCGGGCGCGGCGAGTTGCGGATCGCAGGGACGTAGAGGTCGAGCAGCAGCGCGCGGCCGCCGACGATTGCGTAGGGGAGCGCGGGATGGGTCGGGGCCTGTTGCGCGCCTGCGGCGCCGGCGAACATCAGGAGCAAGGTGATCAGGGCGCGCATCCAATTCTCCGAGGGACCCCGCGTGAACGCGAACGCAGCGGGGCGGGATCGGTTGACGGCGCCCCGGCGGAAGATCGAGAAAACGCTAGTCGAAGTCGACGCTCGTCGCGATCCCCGCCTTGCGCGCGGCGTCGATGATGCGCCGCAAGCGCATCCGGATCTGCTGGCGCGAGCGCGCGTCGAGGCCGATTGGTCGCCACCACAAGGTGCCGTCGACGAGCTCGATGCGCAGGCCGTGGCGCTCCGCGAGCGCGAGCGGCAAGGTGATGCCGGTCATGACGAGCCACGACAGCACCGCAACGAGACCCCCGCGCACGTTCGCGCCGTCCAGCACGAACACAAGGATCGCGGCGAAAGCGACGAACAAGACGGCGGTGAACACCTTCGGGCCGGTCGACTTCAACGGAACCGCCGCGATCGCGCGCACGTGCGCGTGCGGGATGCGCTGCATGTACCACCGATCGAGCAGCGCAAACGTCGCGCGCGAAACGTAGATCGCGCGGTCGCTGATCGCGATCGACGACGTGTCGGGCCCGGTGCCCCAGGTGTCGTGGAGGTGCACGGTTTCGCCAGGGGACGGGTCGATGTCGGTCGGCATCCGTGGTGTCCCGCAGTGGCGCGACGCGCCGGGCCGCCGTCAAGGCATTTCGTCGAGGATCGCAGCCTCGATCGCCGCGCGACCGGCCTGCGTGGAAAAGACGCCGTGCGGCGTGTTCACCGCGATCGTGTAGGTGAGCGGAGTGCCCGTAGCGCGCAGCCGGTCGATGTACGTCGCGGCGATCCGCTGCATGCCGACGTCCTGGTCGCCGATCACGATGTGCACGCGGGTCGGCGGATGATCGTAGTCGCTCCCGCCGGTGCCGATGCTTTCCGCGGTCCAGCGCGGCGTGAACGACGCATCACGCGTCGCACACGGCCCGTTTCCGGCGAAGTAGCCGAAGCCGCGATCGAGGAAATTCCGCGTGTCGAGCGCATATCCGGACGCGGGATCGAGGCACGCCTTCGCGAGATCGGCGTGCGGCGGCCCGCCGGTCGGGACGACCGCGTCGAGGATCGTGTCGAGCCCGTAGTGCGAAAGCGCATAGCTGACCTGCGACGCGCCGCCGCTGTTGCCGCTGATGCAGAATCCGCAGCGTCCTGTTTCGCTTCGCGATCCGCCCGCGTACAGCGTGTCGTGCAGGTGCTTGATCACCGTCGCGGGCCGGCAGCCGAGATGCGCGGTGCCGGCGTCGTTGCCAGGCGAGGACTCGAGCCAGTTCGTGCCCCAGCGAACCTGCGCGATCGTGAAACCGAGCGCGCGCAACTCCTCTGCAAACGCCGCGACATCGCCGCCCTGGCCGGTCCACCACGAGCCGCCCGATCCGCCGGTGAAGAACACCAGCACGCCGCGGAACGTCGCCGTCGTGTTGCGCACCGCGAGGAATCCGTTCGCATTGTTGGTGACGCCGCTGCACGAGACCGCAAACGCCGAGCATTGAAATCCCGCCGGACAGTTCGTGACGACTCCGCCGCCCGGCACGAACGTGCCGAGCGGAAGTGCCGCGACGAGCTCGGTCGCGTCCTCGAATCCGTGCCGATAAACGAGGTCCGCCTGTGCGACCGCCGCCGATGCATGGAGCAGCAAGGCCGTGGCTAGGGACGAAAGGCGGGAGGCGCGTGGCATGAACGTTTCGATTCGTTCGCGAAGCTGATTCGGGCAATGATTCCTCGGGACGGATTATGCGCCCGGGGGAAGCGTGTTTCCGTGCACCGCCTCGAGGTCTGGAACGCCTTTCGACGCGACACCCGCCCTGCGCCCCCGCGCGCGACCGTCGCCGCCGAAGGGCGCGCCGTTTCGCATACGCTGGTGATCGTGCTGGCGGCAGAGTTCGGTAGAGTCGCATCGCGGAACGCGCCGCGGCCAGGGCCTGCTCAACCCGTGTCAGATGCCGGCCCCGCGCCGATTTCGGAAGTCGATCGTGCGTTCTTCGCGCGGCACGCACCGCGCGCGCTCGCGCGCCGCGACGACGCCTGGTTCCTGCGGCAGCGCCTCGTGTGGGCCGACTGGCTCGTCACCGGTGTCGTCGGGCTGCTCGGCCTGTACGTGTTCGGATGGTCCGCGACGACCGCGGCGCTGGTGCTCGTCGCGGGCTTCTGGCTCGGGTGGCTCGGCGACGTCGTGTTCGCGATCGCGCGCGGACGCGCGCTCGCGCAGGCGATCGGCGAGGCGCACGACGATGAATACGTCTGGGCTCTCGTCGAGGTCATGCGCGGCCGGCGCCGCGACACGGCCGGCGTGCGCAGCGGACCGGGGATGGGTCTGTCGATCGTCGTCGACTTCGTCGCCGGCGCTGTCGCGACGGCGTTGCTGCTGCGCGGCTTCGCGAGCGCCGGCATCGACGTCGTCGAGGTCGTGCGTTCGAAGGCGTTCGTGTCGGGCACCGCGATCCTGCTCGCGACCGGCGTTCTGCCGCTGCTCGCGTCGCGCCTGACCGCGCGTGGCGACTCGCTCGAGCCGCCGATGTTCCGCGTCGGCCAGCGCGGCATCGGCCTGCTGGTGCTCGTGTTCGCGTTGATGGCCGCCGGTGGTGGTGCGCTCGCGGCGACGACGCTGATGGCGGGCGCGTTCGGGTTCCTGCTCGTGATGGGGGCGATCCAGACGCTGGTCGACGTACCGCACCGGCGCGCCGCGGCGGAATGGCTGCGGCGCGAGCTGCACTAGGCGCGGTTGCCTCGGCGCGCCACATCGCAGACTCCGAACGAGTTTCGCGAGACGGTCCTATGATCGCCGTCGCCGGGTAGCAGGAACGGGGGCAGCCCATGTCGCTGGAGCAGGCGTCGTATCTCAGCCAGATCGTGGTGGCGATCGCGATCGTGCCATCGCTGCTCTTTGTCGGCGTCCAGTTGATGCAGAACACGAAGGCCGTGCGAACGTCGGCCTCGCAGGCTCATGCCGCGCTCTATCACCAGATCGTCGCGAGCCTCGTGGACGACGCGGAGTTCGCGCGGATCTGGCGCGAGGCGCTTGCCGACTTCGAAGCGCGCACCCCGGACGAGCGCGTGCGGTTCCTCGCGTTCACGAGCACGCTCTTCCGCTTCTACGAGTCGTCGCACGTCCAGTGGCTGCGCGGGCAACTCGATCGCGAGCATTGGCACACGATCGAGCAGATGGCCGCCAGCCTGTCGGCGCAGCCGGGCATCAAGGCCTGGTGGGCGCTGCGGCGGTATTGGCATTCCGAGAAGTTCCGCCGCTGGTTCGAGGGCCTCGCTCCCCTTCCGGCGTCGGCGTTGTACGGGATGATCGCTCGTGGCTCGGGTTCGAGCGCAGACGGTTGATACCGCGCCGATTCACTCGGCGGGCTTCGCCTTCGCGCCGGCACGCTCGACCCAGAGCAGCACCACCTGCTGGTCCCAGTTCTCGGTCCCGACATAGCGCACTTTGACCGCGTACGCGCCGTCGGGCAGGTTCGCGGTGTCGATGACGTCGACGACGGTCTGCATCTCGACGCCGCCGATCCGCACGGTGGGGTCGGTGCGGATGCCCTTGGTCGTCGGTATCTGCTGGCCTTCGAGCCCGTACACGACGAGCTCGAGCGGCGAGCGCGATTCGCCGAGCGCGGGCGTGCGAGCGTTCGCGAGCGCGCGCACCTTGTCGACACCCGGCGTCCGGTCCCGCAGCACCCAGCACACGTCGTAGCCGATCGCCTTGCGCAGCGAGTCACGCGTATCCGAGGGCCCGAAGCGCTCCGTGCGCTGTCCGGCGATCTCGAGGTCGAAGCAATGGCCGACGCGCGCGGCGCACGGATTCGCGTCGCGGCCGGTCGGCAGCTCGCAGGGATCCGGCGGGGCGGCGGCCATCGCGAGCACCAGCAGATTTGCGATCACGACACCCTCCTTCGTGCGATGGACGACCCGTCATGTCAGCAAACGCGACGCGGCTCGAACAAGTGCCAGCCCGAGCGATGCGCGTTGCCGAGGCGCCATTGCGGACGATCGTGGCAGTCGGGATCGCGAATCTGCGTGTCCTTGTTGAAGGCCGGCGCCGCCGGTCCCCAATCGAGGACGCTGCGCCATGAAGACTTCGCGATTGTTCCGCTACACGCTCGCTGCATCGATGCTGGCTGGCCCGGTTGCTGCCGCCGCGGGCGGCCACCCGCCCCAGAACCTGTTCTTCGAATCCGTGCAGGAAAGCCAGCCGATGGCCCGCTGCGGCGATTTCCTGATCCTCGTCGAAGGCATCGGCAGCAACCACGTGACGACGCACTTCGACCGCGCGGGGACACCGATCCGGGCGACATTCCACGGCATCTACAACGGCACGATGACGAACTCCGTGACGGGGAAGGTCCTGACCGACACACCGTCCGTGATCAACATGACCGTCGACCTTCAAACCGGCACGCAGGTCGTCGTCGGCGCCCTGTGGACGGTGACGGTCCCGGGCACGGGCGCGGTGCTGATCGAGGCCGGCCGGCTCGTGTTCGAGGGATCTGGACCGCCCACGTTCATCGCAGGTCAACACCTGCCGCCGCCCGACACGATCGCCGTGCTCTGCAACGCTTTGCGTTGAAGCTTCGACGCGAGCGCGTAGCGGTATTTGCGCACGGCCGCGAGATGGAGCTCGCGCTCGGGAGCCTCTACTGGCGCGGACCGCTGTTCCATCGGCTCGCCTGGCGCTCGATGCGGTCGACTTGCTCCGGCGACAACTCCTTGGCGATCGTCTCGAGCAGCGGCGTCACGGCCGGATCCTGCCGCACCGCGAGCCAGGCCCAGAAATAGGCGGACTCGACGTCGCGCGTCACGCCGCGTCCGAGGAAATACAGGCTGCCAAGCCCTTTCTGCCCTGCGGTGTTTCCCTGCGCCGCGGCGAGGTGAATCAAGCGAAACGCCTCCGCATCGCTCTGCGGCGCCCCGCGGCCTTCGAGATGGAGCGCGCCAAGCGCGAACTGCCCGGCGGCGTTCCGCTTCTCGGCCGCAGCACGGATGAGCCGCGCGCCGGCCTCGACGTCCGCCGCAACGCCGCGACCGAAAACCAGCATCACCCCTAGCGATGCCTCGCCCTCCGCCTCGCCCGAAGCGGCCGAGCGGCGGAACCAGCGCACCGCTTCGCCGTCGTCCTGCGGTACGCCGCGTCCCTGGAAGTAGAGCTGCCCGAGCTGCGCCTGCGCGAGCGATTCGTCCTTTTCAGCGGCGAGCCGCAGCCACTTTGCCGCCTCGCCGAAGTCGCGCGCGACTCCTGTCCCGGTCATGTACATAAGCCCGAGCGCGCCCTGCGCATTGGCATCACCGTGCTCGGCGGCTTTGCGCAGGAACCCGGGACTCTCCGCGGTCGGGTCCGGGTCCGTGCCGAGTGCATGGTGCAAGCCGAGGATCGTCTGTGCCTTGGCGTTGCCCTGCGCGGCCGCCTTGCGATACCAGTCGAGGTTTTCGGGATCGTTGGCGCGGACGCCGTCTGCCGAATCGCGAAGGATTCCGTAATTGACCTGCGCGACCGCGTCGCCCTGCTCCGCTGCGCGCAGCAGCCAGCGCTCCGCGATCGCGAGGTCCTCGGATGTACCGCGTTTGGCGTGCAGGAGGCCGAGCGCGCGCTGCGCGAACACTTCGCCCGCCTCCGCACGGCGCAGCAGTTCGGCGTGCGACACCGGGGCGGGCTCGGATTGGACGGCCGCCGACAGCAGCAGCAACGCAAGACCGACTAGGCGCATGCCAGGACCTCCGGAATCGGCCGCGAGCGCGCGAACGGATGTTGCACCAGACAACGAAATTCCGCATCTGGTCGGGGACATTGCGGGTCGTCGCCCAGGCGCTTCAACCGGAGCGCGTCGCCACGTACTTGCGCACGGCCGCCAACTCGCGCTCGCGCTCGCGGCGGACGTGCTCCTTCTGCATGTCGTTCGAGAAGCAGTAAGCGAGCCAATGCCACGGTCGCCTGATCAGCAGGCGCTCGGGCCGTCGGGCGAACGCGGGCGAGTGCACGCGCCACGCGGCCGCGGCCTGCAGCCCGAACCAGAACGCGAGCATCAGGCCGGGCAACGCATAGGTCGGGCGGAACGTCCCGTCCTGGCCCGCGAGGACGCCAGCCAATGCCAGCACGGACACGAGTGGTGTCAGGTTGAGCATCACGAACACACTCTCGAGCCGATCGTTCGCGAGTGCCCGCACGCGCAGCCGGTCGAGCTCGTCGCGCGGCGGATCGAGCACAAAGGTGTAGAAGCGCGGGACGAGCAGCAACACCACGAACACCGCGGTCGAAGCGCCGGACGCGCCCCACGAGCTCGCCATCGCCGCAACGGTCCCGACGACGACGAGGTTCGTCACGACGAATCCGATCACGCGGCCGGCAAGCTTGTGCTCAAGCCATTCGGCGAGGACCCCGTCGAGGAAGCTCGCTACGAGCTCCGCCGCTGCAAGCAGAGCGATGGCGGCGAGCAGGCGTTCGTCGAGCTCGTCGCGAAGCATCTGCCAGGCGAGCAGCAACGCGCCGACGGCGAGCAGCGCGGGCGGCAGCACTTCGATCAACTGGCGAATGCGGGGTGTCACGGTGCCGCGACTCGACTGCGTACGTCGTGCGGCGAAGCGTACTCGCGGGCGAACCTGATGGGTGCGGGTGTCCCCGATCGCCCCGTACCGTCACTCCGCGCGCATCAGCATCCCGGGCTCGACGTTGAGGACGCGACGAAGCGGCGCCGCGACGCCGAGCGCCAGTGCGAGCGCGAATGCCGCGATCGCTCCCGTCAAGGACCAGGGATCGGCCGGCCCGACACCGAACAGCCAGCGCTCCAGCGCCGCGCTCGCGGGCACGACCGCGAGGACGCCGAGCAAGGCGGCCACGACGAACACGCGCCCGTAGTCGCCGACGAACAATCGTGCGAGCGCGGCAGCGTTCGCACCGACGGCCTGGCGGATCGCGAGCTCGCGCACGCGTTGCGCGCCTTCGAGCGCGGCGATCGCGTAGACGCCGAGCCCCGCCAGGAGCAGCGCGACGGATGCGAACGCAAGCCCGAGGTTCGCGAGGAAACGCGGCACCTGCGTGGCGCGACGCACGCGCTCGCGCATCGTCTCGAGATCGTAGAGCGGCACCTCGCCGTCGAGGCCGGCCGCGCGCTGCGCGACGCGCTGCGCCGTAGCGAGCGGATCGCCCTTCGTGCGGATCGAAAGGGCATATGCCGTGCGCGGCGCTTCCGAGAGGGGGAAAAAGACGTCGGGATCCGCGGTCGGCGCATTCGGCAGGCCCCGCCAGCGCGTCTCGGAAGCGACGCCGACGACCGTCAGCCACGGCGTGTCGCTCGAAAGACCACCGCGCTTGAGGCGGCGCCCGACCGCCGGCACGTCACCCCAGAGCGCGCGCGCGAGCTTCTCGGAAACGACGACGTGCGCGGGCTCGGCGACGACGGGACCGGCATCGGCGAACGTGGCGCCGTCGACAAGCGCGATTCCGTTCGTTTCGAAATACGACGGCGTGACGGCGTGGCGATAAACCCGGATCGGCACGGCCTCGAGTCGGTCCGATGTCACGAGCATCGCGCTCGCGTCATCGGAGAGCGGTGTGTCGGACGACAGCGCCGCGGCTTCGACACCGGAAGTTTCGCGCGCGGCCTGCAGCAGGCGCTCGCCGAATACGAGGCCAGCGGCGGGATCGTAGCGGTCGGTCGGGAGCTCGTAATCGAGCACCGCGATGTCGTCGACGCGATATCCGGGGTCGAGCGCATGGATCGCGACGAAGCTGCGCGCGAGCATCAGCGCGACCGCGAGCAGCACTGTACCGAGCGCGATCTCCGCGCCGACGAGGCCGCGCCGGACGAGCCCGCCGCGACGCGTCGTCCGCGCGCCGCCGCGCAGGCTTTCGGTGCCGCCCCCGCGCGCGACGAGCGCGCCACCGAGGAACGCGACGATGCCGCTGCCGATTCCGGCCACGGCGACCAAGGCGGCGACGCCGGGCGTCAACGCGGTGTCGACGAAACCCGGCAACGCGAGCGGAAGCGCGCCGCGAAGTCGCCCGAGCAGCAGCCACGCAGCACCGAGCGCAACGAGCGTCGCCGCAGCGCCGATCGCGGCGCCCTCGAGCGCGGTGCCGACATGCAGCCGGCCGGTCGACGCACCCAGGCAGCGGCGCACCGCATGCTCCAGGCGTCGCGATGACGAGCGGACGACCGCGAGCCCGCCGAGGTTGAGCATCGCGATCACCAGCAGTACCGCGACGCCGCCAGCGGCCGCGATGACTGCGCTGCGCTGGTCGCCGAGCAGCTCGTCGCGCAGTGGCAGGACATCGGCCGAATTGCCCTCGTTCGACTCGGGGTACGCCTCGTCGAGCCGCCGGCCGATCGTCGCGAGCTCCTCGTTGGCGCGCGCGACGTCGACTCCGGGAGCGAGCCGCGCGATCGCCTCGTGCCACCTGGTGCCGCGCGCAGCCGCGACGTCCGGTGTCATTGCGCCGGGCACGTCGAACGAATACCAGGCGTCGGTAGCGCCGCCGGCGCCGCCGAAGCCCAGCGGCATCACGCCCGCGACCTGCAGCGAAAGCGCGTCGAGCGTGATCGTGCGGCCAATCACGTCGGGATCCGAATGGAACGCCTCGCGCCAGAGCCGGTCCGATATCACGGCCAGTGGCTCGGCCGCCTCGACATGCGTCCAGATCCGGCCGAGCTGCGGCCGCACGTCGAGCGCATTGAAATAGTCCGCATCGACGAGCTCCGCCGGAGTCACGCGCGGTGCTCCCGCGCCGCGCAGCGTAATCGTCGCGGCGCTGTAGCCGCCGATGGCTGCGAAGCTCGTGGACTGCGTGCGGTAGTCGATGAAGTCCGGGCGCGAGAACGCGCGCCGCTCGACGGTCTCACGCTGCACCGTTGCGCGCACCGCGACCAGGCGTTCGGGCTCGGGAAATGGCAGCGGCCGGACCACGACGGCGGCGACGAGCGAGACGATCATCGCGACGGCGAACAGCGTGCCGCCGAGGAGCAGCGTCGTGCCGGCGGCGAAGCGGGGCCGACGCAGCAACGCTCGAACGGAGGACAGGGCGAGCAGGAAAGTGTCGGCAACGGGCGACGGCATGAAGGCGTTCCATCGGAGATGCTTGCCGCGAGCACGAAGCATGCCGGGGGAATCGGTGCTCGGAACGTCGCGTACGACGGCCCCCGCGGATCGGGGCCAGACGGTGTCCGGTTCCGGACGCCGTCTGTCCGCATTCGTGACGTCTACTCCCGAGACGCGAGCCGCGTGAGCATTCGCTGCCAGGGCCGCGCGATTCGTGCGAGCGCGAGCGTGCCGACGCCGCCGACGACGCCGAGCGACGTCAGCATGCCGCCGGCCACCTTGATCCACCTCGGCAGGTCCCGGACTTCGTGGTGCGACAACGCGATCACCAGCGCGGACACCGCAATACCCGCGGTCGCACCCCAGATCGCGAACCGCACGTAAGTCATCTGGTCGAGCGCACGGCCACTCTCGGCGATCGCGACGACCGTACCGAACACCGCGCCGGCGACGAATCCGGGAATCGCGAGCACGTTCGGCCAGATGTCCTGCCAATGCCCGAACTGCCAGTCGGGCGCGAGCTCCGAAGCCAGCTCGATGCCCGCCCCGACACAGAATCCGCCGAGCGCCCAGGCCAGGGCCATGCCGAGGATCCCGCCGATCCGCCCGATCCACCGCATTGCCGTCTCCTGAAGCCTCGAGTTCGGCGCGAGTGTCAGGCCTGATTGTGTCGACACGATGAGCTGCCCGCGAACTCCGATGTTCGGCGGTGCGAGCTTCGTCAATCGTCCGCGCCGACTTTGTGCGGCGCCCGCGCGCCAGGGCCCGCTCGCGGTTCGGACGTTGGGGTCCCGGTTATTCGAATCCGTCCAGGAACAGCGCGTCCGGCGCCGTTACGACGACGCTTTCGGCGGCGGCATTGCACGGACCCGACGTCGCGAAGTTGTTCGGATCGCCGCTGTAGAACGCACGCCAGCGATAGGTGCCTGCTTGCGTCGGCGTGAACGACGCCGAGGTGACCGGGCCGTCGGCGATCGGTTGCGGGCGGCCGAGCGACTCGAATACCGGCGTGCCCGAGCACGACGCATCGAGCGGACCGTAAAGCCTGAAATCGATCGTCGCCGACGGCAACGCGTTGATGCGCCCGGTGACGGAAGCGGTGTCGAACACCGAGCCGCCGAGCACGACGCCTGCGGAAGCGCTCGTCGAGATCGTCGGTGCGGCCGGATTGACGACGACACTCTCGTTCGGCGCGTTGCACGCCCCGTTGACCGGCGCGTTGTTCGGATCGCCGCTGTAGAACGCGCGCCACCGATACGTTCCACTTGCCGCCGGCGTGAAGGCAGTCGACGACGCAACCCCACCGGCGGTGATCGGCCGAGCGGCCGAAACGAACACCGGCGGCGCGATGCAACTCGCATCTCCGGGACCGTACAGCCGGAACTCGACGGTCGCGGAGGACTGCGGCGCGATGAGTCCGGTCACGGTCGCGGTGTCGCTGAGCGTCCCGGCGCCGAGCGTGATATTCGGCGAAGCGGACGTCGCGAGGGTCGGCGTTGCCCCGATGACGTCGGCAGCGTAAGGCGCGGCGAGTGAGCCAGCGCCGCCGGATTCGGTGAACGGCACCCCGTCTCGCGCGGCGAGAAGCAGCATCGTGGCGACGAACAATCGGATCTGCCCCATGGTCCTTCCCCGCAACGCGTCGATGGTAGCCCTCGGGCAAGGGCGATGTGGCGAGGGCGAGCTGGCCAGGCCCTCTGGAACACGGAACTGACGACTGCGCCCCTCGCCTGAGGCTTCGCGACGGCGATACGATGCTCCTGACGGCGCCGCGGAGACGAGCGAGCTCATGCTGACAGGCCCGAACCACCGATCGGTGCACCCCGCCCCGGAGCGCGTGCCATGAACGCGACGGCGAAGACGCGCGTGCTCGTCGTCGACGACAACACGGACCTGCGCGAAACGTTGCGAACGATGCTCGGCCTTTCCGGCTTCGACGTCGCGACCGCCGCCGGCGGCGAAACGGCGGTCGAGATGGCGCGGATCTACCGGCCGGACGTCGTCGTCATGGACCTGTGCATGCCCGGGCTCGATGGATTCGCCGCGGCGAAGCAACTGCGCGCTGAACCCGGTGGCGAGTCGCTCGCGCTGATCTCGCTGTCCGCACTGCCCTCCCCCGAGGCGGCGGGCTGGTCGCAGCGCGCAGGATTCGATTTCCACCTGCGCAAACCGGCCGATCCGGACGAGCTCGTCGCGACACTCGTACGGGCCGCGAGCGAGCGGCGGAAAGCCCAGGGCTAGCGCGCCCGTGGACAGCAGCGGTCCGCCCTGACGCACGATGCCACTCGCCCCGTTCCACCTCGCGATCCCCGTGCACGATATTGCTGCCGCGCGCGCGTTCTACGGTGAGGTCTTCGGACTTGCGGAGGGTCGCTCGAGCGAGCAGTGGGTCGACTTCGACTTCTTCGGGCACCAGCTCGTGATCCACGAACAGCCGCGGACCGCTGCGCAGCAGCAGCACGCGCACACGAATCCGGTCGATGGACACGACGTGCCGGTGCCGCACTTCGGCGTCGTGCTGCCGTGGACGGACTGGGAGGCACTCGCCGCGCGGCTGACGTCGCTCGGCACGCGCTTCGTGATCGAGCCCTACGTGCGCTTCAAGGGACAGGTCGGCGAGCAGGCCACGATGTTCCTGCTGGATCCGTGCGGGAATGCGCTCGAGTTCAAGGCGTTCCGCGACCTGGACCAACTGTTCGCGAAGTGACGGTCTTCAATCCGGGATCTCGGGCTCGACGAGCTTCGCGAGCTGCTCGAGCGATTCCTGCCAGCCGAGGTAGCACATCTCGGCGGGAATCATTTCCGGGATGCCCGACTGCGTGACGTTCAACTCGGTGCCGGTCGAGACCGCGCGCAGCGTCACCGTCGTTTCCATCTCGCCGGGCAGGTTCGGATCGTCGAACCGGTCGGTGTAGCGGAGGCGCTCGTTCGGCACGATCTCGCGGTACTCGCCGCCGAAGGAATGCGACTTGCCGGACGAGAAGTTCGTGAACGACGCGTGGTACTTGCCGCCGACGCGCGCATCAAGCTTGTCGACCTTGCACGTGAAGCCGTAAGGCGGCAGCCACTTCGCCATCGCCTCGGGCTCGAGGAACGCGCGGTAGACGCGCTCGGGCTTCGCACGGAGTACGCGGTGCAACTTCACGGTGTTGTTCGGCATGGCGGGAACCTGCGCGGTCGAAACCAGTTCCACCAAGTTTACGACGAGCGAGAGCGCACCTCGGCGCGTTGGCCTCGGCGCACACGCGCGGGGCTGCCACACGGCGTGCGTTGAACTCGCCATTGGCGCGCGCGCGGACACTCATGTCGAAAGTCGGCAGGCGACCCCCCATTCGGCAGCGCCCGGTCCGGTCCGCAGCGGGTTGCCGCATGGCCTGCTTCCGCCCAAGGTTGGCACTCGCACCCGACGAGCGGCAACGCCGATGACCCGCTGACAAAGCGCCGGGGGCGAGCCGTACGCGTCTGGTCCGCGCGCTTGCAGCCATGGAGAAGCAAGTGGAACTCCGAATTCGATCGTTCCGTTACGCGTTGCTGGGCGCCATCGCGCTGAGCGGGTCGGCGTACGCGAAACCCGTCACCATCCCCGTCGAGTCGAGCAACACTGCGGCGTGGCTGCGATCCGACGGCGCGGAGGGCACGGGGATGCCCCCTGGCGGTCCCGGGATCTGGAATACGCGGTTCCTTGCCGCGATTCCGCCCGGCATGACCAATATCTCGTTCACGCTCGACACGCTGTTGCCGGACGACAAGGCCGTCGTACATCTCAACGGCGGGTTCATCGCGGACGCAGTAGTCCTGCGTGCGAACGGCACGGCCGCCGGTCCCGGTACGTTCGATTTCGGCCTCGGCGCCGGCAACCAGCCATACACCT
>DATLNY010000428.1:0-4005 GCA_035536495.1 Candidatus Saccharimonadia bacterium
CTGAAATCAAAAAGCCCAGCGCGTTGGCTGGGCTTTTTCCGGTTACCGCACGAAGACCGAAGGCTACCCAGCCCGATTGTCCGCCACGCTGCGGCGCGCGCGCGAGGTCATGCCAGCCGCCATGCGGGCGCTGGTCAGTACATCGGCATCGGTCCAGAACGCGTTCATCGCCGCGAATTAAAGCGGCGATGCGCGAAGGATGCAACCCGGCCGGCTCGCCCGGCCGGCGTGACGCGGGGTTACTCGGCCGGCGTGACGCTGACCCGCACGCGCAGGCGATCGCCAGGGTCGTAGGCGAGCTGCGACATGTAGACCTCGCCGCGATAGCGGTACTCGACGTTGTAGGCCGAGATGCGCTGTTCGTCGCGCGCGTCCTCGACGAGGCGGCAGCGCGTGCCGCGGTCCTCGTAGGTCCGGCCCGGGCTGTTGCTGCGATCGACGTTGCGGCCGACCGAGCCGCCGATCACGGCGCCGGCGACGGTCGCTGCGCGGCGTCCGTCGCCGCTGCCGACCTGGTTGCCGATCGCACCGCCGATCAACGCGCCGAGGATCGTGCCGCCGGTGGTGTCGCCGCCGCGCGGCTCGCGCGTGACGACGCGCTCCTCGTAGCATTCCTCGCGCGGCTCGGCGACCTGGTAGTACTCGTACACCGGATCGACGCGCAGCACGTCGGCGTAGCCGAAATTGACGTTCTCGGGTACGGGGCCCCGCGCGCGCGGCGGCGATTCGTACGCCTGCGCGTGCGCGACCGACGCGAACGCAAGCGAAAACAGCAAGGTAGCTACCGTGCGCATGGTGTATCTCCCGTCGGCGCCTCGGGGCTGGAGGCGGCCGTTTTGCCCGTCCACGGCACATATTCAATCATCGGCAGGCTGAATCACGCCTAAGCCCGCCTAGCTGAACGCGAGATAGAATGCGGGCTTGCGGCCATTACCGATGAAAATGGATCTCGTTCTGTACAACACCCGGACGCGCCGGCTCGAGCCGTTCGCGCCCCAGGACCCGGACCGGGTCACGATGTACGTCTGCGGGCCGACCGTCTACAACTACGCCCACATCGGCAACGCGCGCCCCTACGTGCTGTTCGGCCTGCTCGCGCGCCTGCTGCGTGCACGGTACCCGAACGTCGTCTACGCCCGGAACATCACCGACGTCGACGACAAGATCAACGACGCGGCACGCGCGGTCGGCGTGCCGATCGACGCGATCACCGACCGCTACACGGCGGCGTTCCACGACGACATGCTCGCGCTCGGCGCCGACCTGCCCGATGTCGAGCCGCGCGCGACGCGGACGATCGGGCCGATCATCGCGATGATCGAAAAGCTGATCGCATCCGGGCATGCGTACCTCGCCGACGGCCACGTACTGTTCTCGGTCGCTTCGTACGCCGATTACGGGCACCTCTCCGGACGCACGACGGACGAGCAGATCGACGGCGCGCGAGTCGACGTCGAGTCGTACAAGCGCGACGCCGGCGACTTCGTGCTGTGGAAGCCCTCGACCCCGGACCTGCCGGGCTGGGATTCCCCGTGGGGCCGCGGCCGGCCCGGCTGGCACATCGAGTGCTCCGCGATGAGCGAAGTGCATCTCGGCGAAACGATCGACATCCACGCCGGCGGCAACGACCTGTTGTTCCCCCATCACGAGAACGAGGTCGCGCAGTCGACCTGCGCGCACGGCGGCAAGCTCTTTGCGCGGGTCTGGATGCACAACGGCTTCGTGACGATGGAAGGCCGCAAGATGTCGAAGTCGCTCGGCAACGTGCGCCTCATCAGCGAGCTGCGCCAGAGCGCGCCGCCGGAGGCGATGCGCTACCTGCTCATGAATGCGCATTATCGCCAGCCGCTCGACTGGTCCGTGGCCGCGCTCGCGCAGGCCGTCAGAACGCTCGACCGGCTGTACGATACGCTGCGGGACCTCGCCGACGTGCCGTCCGCCCCGCCCGTCGTCCCGGCCGGGGTCGAGGCGGCGCTCTGCGACGATCTCAATACGCCGAAGGCACTTGCCGAGCTCGCGCACCTCGCCGGCGAGGCGCGAAAAGCGACGACCGACGACGAGCGCCGCACCGCGAAGGCGGCCCTGCTCGGCGCGGGCACGTTGCTCGGGCTACTCGGGCAGTCGCCGGCTGCGTGGTTCGCGCAGAGCTCGGGCGGTGTCGAGGTCGACGAGGCGCTCGTCGAATCCCTGCTCGCGCGGCGGCAAGAGGCCAAGCTCGCGCGCGATTTCGCCGCGGCCGACGCGTTCCGCGCCGAGCTCGCGGCGCTCGGCGTGCAGATCGAGGACACGTCGCAGGGCACGCGCTGGCGCGTCGCGAAACCGGTCGAAGCAGCGCCGAACTGACGCCGTGGACGAGCCGACCACCGCCGCGCAGGACGCGATCGTCGAGGAGTTCGCGTACTTCAGCGACTGGACCGAGCGCTACCAGTACCTGATCGAACTCGGGCGCAAGCTCGCGGCCTTTCCCGATGCGTGGAAGACCGAGGCGCACCGCCTGCAGGGTTGCCAGTCGCAGGTCTGGATCGTGCCCGAGGGCGACGCCGACGCGCTCGTGCTGCACGCAGCGAGCGATTCGACGATCGTGTCGGGGCTGATCTCGCTCGCGCTGCGCGTCTATTCGGGGTGCCCCGCGCGCGCGATCCTCGCGGCCGAGCCGAAGTACGTCGAGGCGATCGGCTTGAAGTCGCACCTTTCACCGACGCGAAGCAACGGCCTTGCGGCACTGCTCGCGAAGATACGCGAGCTCGCCGCGCGCGCCGAAGCCGGCGAGCGCTTCTCGCTGCCCCCCGCCTAGCGGAACGCCGCAGCCGCGACGGGAAAGGGGGTCAGAGTGCCTTTTTCGTCGAAGGCGCTCGCAACTCGA
The DNA here is from genome assembly GCA_035536495.1 of Candidatus Saccharimonadia bacterium. Classification (GTDB taxonomy): domain Bacteria; phylum Pseudomonadota; class Gammaproteobacteria; order Xanthomonadales; family Ahniellaceae; genus DATLNY01. The sequence continues at coordinate 2,864 of DATLNY010000428.1, forward strand.
CGTTCGCCGTCGAAAAAGGCACTCTGACCCCCTTTCCGGTCAGCCCCTGCCGGCGCTGCGCTTCACGTCGGCGGCGAGCGCCGCGCGCACGATCGGTGCGAGCTCCGGATCCTCGAGCGCGAAGTGGATCGTCGCCTCGACCACGCCCTGCTTGTTGCCGCAGTCGAAGCGCTCGCCCTCGAAGCGATACGCGTACACCGGGTCTTCGTCGATCAGCTGCGCGATCGCGTCGGTCAGCTGGATCTCGCCGCCCGCACCCGGGGTCGTGCGCTCGAGCAGGTCGAATACCTTCCCCGACAGCACGTAGCGGCCGACGATCCCGAGCGTGCTCGGCGCGACGTCGGGCTTCGGCTTCTCGACGACGCCGCGCATGCGCGAGAGCCGGCCTTCGGGCGCGTCGGACGACACGATGCCGTAGCGGTGCGTCTGCTCGCGCGGCACGTCCTCGCATGCGATGACGGAAGCGTCGCGCTCGCGCGCGATGCGCGTCATCTGCGCGAGCACCGGCTCGCCGCGATTCCAGCAAAGGTCGTCGGGCAGCAGCACCGCGAACGGCTCATTCCCGACGACGTCGGCCGCGCAGAGCACGGCGTGCCCGAGCCCGAGCGCCTCGGACTGGCGCACGAACACCGCGCGGACGTGCGACGGCAGGATGTCGCGGACGCGGTCGAGCAGCTCGGTCTTGCCGGCCTGCACGAGCTTGGCCTCGAGCTCGTACGCCATGTCGAAATGATCGGCGATCGCGTGCTTGTAGCGGTTCACGACGAACACGAGCGTCTCGCAGCCCGCCGCGATCGCCTCCTCGACCGCGAACTCGAGCAGCGGCCGGTCGATGATCGGCAGCATTTCCTTCGGCAGCACCTTCGATGCGGGCAGCAGCCGCGTGCCGAGGCCTGCGACCGGGAATACGGCTTTCCTGACTTTCATCGAGCGGGTTCCATCCAATTCTTGATCGCGCCATCGTGATCGCGCCGGATCACCCTCCCCCGGCGTATCCCGGCGCAGGCCGGGATCCAGTGACTCTACGGGCAACAAAGGCGCTGGGTCCCGGCTTGCGCCGGGATGACGCCTGGTAAGGGGTCGCCGTCTTGCCCGGGGGCGCGGCCCCGTGATGCAGATTCCGAATGCTCACGCGCGCGAAC
>DATLNY010000429.1:0-3974 GCA_035536495.1 Candidatus Saccharimonadia bacterium
CGTCGAGTCGGGCGCCCGCGTCGTAACGTCGTCGTAGACGCGCGCGATCGCACGTTCGATGCTTTCGATCCGGAATTGCGCGGGAAGCGCCGATCGCGCGTTGAACGCTGTCGAGGCGCTCGCGAGGCATGCGGCAAGCGCTTCCGCGTCGCCGACCGGAAACGTCGTGCCGCCGACCGCCCTTGCGATTTCGGGGACACCCGACCCCGGAATGTCCGCGGCAACGACCGGGCGGCCCGCGGCGGCCGCCTCGAGCATGACGACGCCGAACGACTCGAGGCGATTCGACGAGGGCAGGCACACGACGTCGCATGCCGCGAACAGCGCGCGCTTGGTTGCTTCATCGACGTTGCCGAGCCAGGCGACTCGACGCGATACCCCAAGGCGTTGCGCCGTTGCTCGCCACGTTGCGATTTGCGGACCGCTGCCGACGACCGCGAGCGTCGCCACTGGCAGCCGCGCCAGCGCGGCGAGCAGGACTTCGAGCGACTTGTACGGCACGGCGCGCCCGACGAAGAGGATGCGCGGTCCGCCTTCGAGCGGCCACGTCGCGGGATCGGCTGGCGCACCCGGATCACCGATTCCCAGCGGGATGACGCGGACTCTTTCGGCGACCGCGCGCAGCACGGGGCTCGCGTCGAAGTACGCGCGGCTCGACGCGATCACCGCGTCACTCCGTGCAAGCAGCCGCGATTCGAATCGGCGGACCGCGACCGCGTAGCCTGCGCGAATCGGAAGCGATGCCGCGGTCGGGTCGATATCGGCCTGCCAATGGATGACGAGCCGCGTCGACGCGGGCACCGCCGCGGCCATGTCGAGCACGAGCGGATTGGGCCAGTGCAAATGGACGATATCGGGCGCAAGTCGCGCTACCTCGCGCCGGACGATCGCCGGGAACCGCGGCGCGAAGGGCAGGTGGAACACCGTGAACCACGTGCGCGCAAGCTCGAGCCCGTAAGGTCGTGGCGGCAGCGCCGGCGTGGCCGGAACGTCGCAGCCGACGGCGTGGACATCGAGCCCCGCGGCGACTTGCGCCGACATGAGCTCGTCGGCGAATCGCTCGATTCCGCCAGCGGCGCGCGGGTCGAGCTTGATGACGTGCAGGACCTTCAAGCGCGGGGCGCTCGGCGCCGAGTCAATGCGTCGCCAGCTCGGGCAGGTCGCGGTAGAACGCGAGTGACACCGGATTCGCAAGCTGGTCCGTGTCCTGCACTGCGCGTCCGTGGATCACATCACGCACCGCAAGCTCCGTGATCTTGCCGGAGATCGTGCGAGGGACGTCCGGCACCTGCACGATCTTCGCCGGAACATGCCGCGGCGTCGCATTGTCGCGGATCGCGCGGCGGATGCGCTCGCGCAGCGGCTCGTCGAGCACGACGCCGTCGCGCAGGCGCACGAACAGCACGACGCGCTCGTCGCCCTGCCACTGCTGGCCGACCGCGATCGACTCGAGCACGTCCTCGACGCGCTCGACCTGGCGGTAGATCTCCGCGGTGCCGATGCGTACGCCGCCGGGATTGAGGGTGGCATCGCTGCGGCCGTGGATGACGACGCCGTCCTGCGACGTCAGCGTCGCCCAATCGCGCTGGCACCACGCGCCGGGATGCTGCGAGAAGTACGCATCGCGGTAGCGGCTGCCGTCGGGGTCGTTCCAGAAGCCGACCGGCATGCTCGGGAACGGCGCGGTGCAGGCGAGCTCGCCGGGTTCATCGCGCACCGGCTCGCCGGCCGCATCGAGGATCTCGACCTTCATGCCGAGGCCGCGCGTCTGCAGCTCGCCCGTGTAGACCGGCAACAGCGGGCAGCCGAGCGCGAAGCAGCTGATGATGTCGGTGCCGCCGGAAATCGACGACAGCAGGACGTTGTCCTTGATGTCGCGATAGACGTACTCGAAGCTCTCGGGCGACAGCGGCGAGCCGGTCGACAGCACGGTCTTCAAGTAGAGCAGCTTGTGCGTCTCGCGCGGCTTGATGTCGGCCTTCTCGAGCGAGGCGAAATACTTCGCGCTTGCGCCGAACACGCTGACGCCGACCTCGTCGACGAGGTCCCACATCGCGTTGCCGTCCGGCTCGAACGGCGAGCCGTCGTAGAGCACGATCGTCGCGCCGACCGCGAGGCCCGACGCGAGCCAGTTCCACATCATCCAGCCGCACGTCGTGTAGAACAGGATGCGGTCCTCGCGCTTGAGGTCCGTGTGGAGCACGAGCTCCTTGAGGTGCTGGATCAGGGTACCGCCCGCACCGTGGACGATCGCCTTCGGGACGCCGGTCGTGCCCGACGAATACAGCACGTAGAGCGGATGATCGAACGGCAGTTGCTCGAACGCGATCGCCGCCGGCGTGCGCGCGGCGACGAATTCGGCGTAGGACGTCGCGCGCGGCACGGCTTCGATCCGTGGTGCCGCATCGAGGTAGGGCACGACGACGACGCGCTCGATCGACGCGATCCGCTCCGCGATCCCGCGGACCTTCGCGAGGCTGTCGAAGCGCTTGCCGCCGTAGGCGTAGCCGTCGGCGCAGAACAGCACCTTCGGCGCGATCTGCCCGAGCCGCTCGACCACGCCGTCGATGCCGAAATCGGGCGAGCACGACGACCAGGTCGCGCCGAGGCTCGACGCGGCGAGCATCGCGATGACCGCCTCGGGCAGGTTCGGGATGAACGCCGCGACGCGATCGCCCGCGACGACTCCTGCGTCGCGCAGCGCCGCGGCGAGGATCGCGACGTCGTCGTGCAGCGCGGCGTACGTCAGCTCGCGCGGCTCGCCGGCCTCGCCGCGGAACACGATCGCGGTCCGGTCGTCGCGGTAGCGAAGCAGGTTCTGCGCGAAATTGAGCGTGACGTCGGGAAACCACTTCGCGCCGGGCATGCGGTCGGCGTCGACGAGCACGGGCTCGCGGTCGCCGCTCGCGCGGATGCCGCAGAAGTCCCACACCGCGGTCCAGAACTTCGCCGGATACTTGATCGAGAAATCATAGACGTCCGCGTACGACACGAGGTCCTCGTCGTCGTATTCGGTCCGTACGAACTTGATGAAACGGCTCAGGTTCGCCCGCTCGGCGCGCTCCCGGCCCGGTTCCCACAGCTTCATGCGGCATCGCCCCTGTACCGAAAAGGGGGTCAGAGTGCCTTTTTCGACGGCGAACGTCGAATGGCGCACCCACTCGACGAAAAAGGCACTCTGACCCCCTTTTCGTTCCTCGCTACAGCGCCTGCTCGAGCTCCGGAATGATCTTGAACAGATCGCCGACGAGGCCGAAGTCTGCGATCTCGAAGATGGGCGCCTCGGCGTCCTTGTTGATCGCCACGATCGTGCCGGCGTCCTTGATGCCGGTCAGGTGCTGGATCGCGCCGGAGATGCCGATCGCGACGTAGTGCTCCGGCGCGATGATCTTGCCGGTCTGGCCGACCTGCAGGTCGTTCGGTGCGTAGCCTGCGTCGACGGCGGCGCGCGACGCGCCGACGCCGGCGCCGAGCTTGTCGGCGAGCTTGTAGATCAGCTGGAAGTTCTCCGCCGAGCCGACGGCGCGGCCGCCGGAAACGACGCGTGACGCGCTCTGCAGGTCGGGACGATCGGTCGCGCCGGCCTTCAGCTCGACGAAGCGCGTATGCGAGGGCATCTCGGCGGCGACATTCGCAGCCTCGATCGGTGCGGACTGGGCGCCCACGTTCGAGGTCGCGTACGACGCGGTGCGCACGGTCGCGACGACCTTGCGGTCCTTCGGCGTTTCAACGGTCTGGATCGCGTTGCCGGCGTAGATCGGCCGCTCGAACGTGTGCGCATCGTGCGCTTTCATGATGTCGCTGACCTGCGCCTCGCCGAGCAATGCGGCGACGCGCGGCATGAGGTCCTTGCCGAACGTCGTCGAGGGGCCGAGCACGTGCGTGTAGTCAGCCGCGAGCGCCGCGACCTGCGGGGCGAGGGTCGCCGCCAGCGCATGGGCATTCGCGGCATTCGCGACCGTGCGCACGCGCGT
>DATLNY010000430.1:0-7723 GCA_035536495.1 Candidatus Saccharimonadia bacterium
TTGATCACGACGACGTTGTTCGAGCCCATGCCCGCGACGAAGCCGCGCGAGCCGTCGCGGTACCAGGCGATCGCGCGCGGGTCGCCCAGCGCACGCGCGCGCACGTCGGCGGCGACGGTCGGGCCGGCGCCGGCGAGCTGCGGATTGAGATCCTGCGCCGGCGTGCCGCCGCGGTAGCTCGCGAGGTCGACCGTGACGGAGCGCGCGCGCCGGTTCGGCTCGAACCGGACTTCATTGCGCGCGTTCGTGCCGACGGTCGTGACGCGACCGTCGGGTTGCACCGCGAGCGCCATGACGATGTTGAGGCCGCCGCCGTCGTAGCGCACGACGGTGTTCGTCGCGGTGTCGATCACCGCGATGTCGCGGTCGACGAGGTCCCAGCCGGGGATGCGACCGTAGCGCGCCGCGTCGGGCCCGCTGACGAACGCGGTCCAGTCGCGCGCGTTGCCGTCGCGCGAGCGCCCGTCGGGGGATTTCTTGACGATAAGCCCACCGGCCGGCGGATTCTCGAGGCCGGCCGCGAGCGGCGGCGTGAACGAGGTGCCGTCGTTCGGCGGCGGGTTCTGGCCGGTGTAGGGCGACTCGCTGCGCGGCACGACGTTCGGCGGAAACGTCGTCGCCGCAGTACTGCCGGCGAGGATCGTCGTGCCGTTGCCCGATTCGAAGATCGCGGCATAGACGGTGCGGCCGTCCGGGGAAACCGCGAGCGCGCGCGGATCCTCGCCGTCGATCGCGATGCTCGCGATCGGCGCGCCGGGCGCGCCTGCGTCGAACACCTGCACGAGGTTCGCCTGCGACGCCGTGACGTAGGCGCGACGCGGCGTGCCCGCGAATACGATGTCGGCGGGCTCGTCGGCGGTCGGTATCGTCGCCGTCACGCGCCGGCTTGCGACGTCGATGACGCTGATCGTGTCGGAGACGTGGTTCGCGACCCACAGCGTCGTCGCGTCGCGGAACCGCACGCTGACCGGATCGAGCCCGACCGGGACGGCGCCGAGCGGCACCGCGAAGCCGAGCGAGACGTCGAACAGCTGCACGCGCGCGTCGGCGGTGTGCGCGACGGCGAGGACGCGCCCGTCGGGGCTGAGGTCGAGGCCGTGGACGGGATGGTTCTCCCAGTTCACATAGCGCGACTGGGCGAGGGCGGGGTCGGCCGGCGACACGAGGGTCGCGGCGAGGACGAGGAGCGCGGTGAGACGGCGGGCCATGGTCTTGCTCCGGTTCGACGGGCGGGACGCTCGCGCGTCACGGTTCGAGGCCGGGACGCTCGCGCGTCCCGGGTCTGATCGGCCGTGCACCGGGGCGGGCCGCTACCATGCAGCGGTGCGCGGGGGCGTACGACACGATCGGCATCGACCGTAGCCCTGCTGCTGCGCCGGGTCTTGAGCGAACCATGAGCGATTCGCAATCGAATCCTGATCCGCGCCTCGCGAGCGGCATTTTTCGCTTCGGACCGTTCGTGCTCGACCGCGCGGCGCGCACGCTACGACGCGACGGCGAGGAGATCCGGCTGCAGCCGCGCGTCTACGACCTCCTCGTCGCGCTGCTGCTGCGGCCCGGTGAGGCGATCTCCAAGGACGAGCTCGTCGCCGGGGTCTGGCGCGGCCAGGTCGTCGGCGATGCCGCGCTCGCGCGGGCCGTCTCGGAGCTGCGTCGCGCGCTCGGCGATCCGGCGAGCGAGCCGATCTACGTCGTGACGGTTCCCCGGATCGGCGTGCGCTTCGACGCGCCCGTCGAGCGGACTGGGCGAGCCGACCCGGCGCCGGATACCGCACCCCTGTGGGAGGGGCTTCAGCCCCGAAAGCCCGATCGCGAAAGCATCGGGGCTGAAGCCCCTCCAACAAGCAGCGCGCCACCCGATGCCGCGCGCCGTCGCTTCGGCTTCGCGATGGCAGCTGTCGCCGCCGCAGCCGCCGGCTTCGGCATCTTCGCGTGGCGCCGCGCGCGCACGCAGCATGTGCTCGGGGTCTTCGACATCACCGCATCGGATTCCGACGCCGCGGCGTACGCGCCGGTCGTGACGGACCTCGTACGCGATGCGCTCGCGTCGAGCGACGGGCTCGTCGTGCGCCCTGTCGCCTCGTCGAACGCCAGTGTCTCCGAGATCGCACGCGCGGCGCGGGAGCTCGGCATCACGCGCGCGCTCGCCACGAGCCTCGCGCACGACGGCGGAAAGCTGGCGTTCTCGGCGCGACTGCTCGATGCAGAGGGGCGCGTGTACTGGTCGCACCACACCGCGCCGCTCGATTCGCCGACGGCGGTCGTCGACGCGCTCGCGGGCGCGCTCGTTACGGCGCTCGACGCACCGCCGACGCGCGACACCGTTATCGACGCCGTGCAGACGCGGCGACTCGATGCCGCGCGCGAATTCGTGCTCGGGCGCGCGCAACTGCGCACGCGCCGCGCGGAGCTCGCGCAGCCCGCGTTCGCGCGCGCGCTCGCGCTCGACCCGGCGCATGCGCCGTCGCAGGCGGGGCTCGCGTTGACGCTCGCGATGCGCGCAGGAAGGCTCGACCGCGCCGACGTGACGCTCGCGCGCGCCGAAGCGCTAGCAAGCGAAGCGCTCGGGCGCAACCCGGATCTCGCGTTCGCGCATCTCGCGAGCGGGTTCGTCGCAATGCGACGCGACATCGAGCCGCCCGAGGCGATCGAAGCAAAGCTCGGCGCCGCGCTCGCGCGCGATCCCGCGTTGACCGACGCCCACGTCTGGCGCTCGACCGTACGGCTCGACCGCGGCTTCGTGCGCGAGGCGATCGAGGACCTCGAGCGCGCGCACGCGCAGGATCCGTCGAATCCGACCGCCGCAGGCAACCTCGTGATGGCGTACAGCCACGCGGGGCGCTGGGCCGAGGCGGAGGTCCTGCTGCACCGCGCGCACGTCACGCTCGCCGACCCGCGCCGGCTCGATTCGGCGCGCTACAACATCGCTGCGGCGCGCGGCCGGCTCGCCGACGCGGTCGAGATCATGCTGCCGTACCTCGCGGTCGATCCGACGCTGCCGTTGAGCTGGTCGATGCTCGCGGGCGCGCTCGCGCGCCTCGGCGACAGGGCCGGCGCACACGCAGCACTCGCTCGGCTCGACCCGTCCGATCCCGCCACCGTCAATGGCGCGGCCGGAACCCATGTACTGCTCGGCGACGCTGCGGCGCTCGATGCGTTGCTGACGCGGCCATTCGACGCGAGCGGCGCGCTCGGCGAACGCGAGCGGCGCTTGCGCTCGCAATGGCAGGGCGTCGCGCACGCGATCGCGCGGCGCTGGACGCAGGCGATCGCGACGCTCGCGCCACTGTTCGCCGGCGGCGCGGCCGTGCGCTCGCAGGGCGGCGATCTATTGGGGCCGGCGTCGGTTGCGCAGTGGCTCGCGCTCGCGCTGCGCGAGGTCGGCGAGCGCGATCGCGCCCGCGCGCTGCTCGACGCGGTTGCGGCCCAGCTCGAGGTCCGCGCCGCGCACGGCGCCTCGGGTTTCGCGCCGGAGCTGTGGCTCGCGGCGCGCAATGCGGCGTTGCGCGACGCGCGCGACGAGGCGTTCGAGCTGCTCGAGCAGGCCGTCGCCGCGGGGGCGCCCGACGTCGTAACGCTGCGGCACGATCCGCGCTGGGACACGCTGCGCGGCGATGCGCGTTTTGCCCCGATTCTCGCGCAGGCGCTCGAGCGCCTCACGCGCGAGCGGAACCGCGTCGCTGCGCGTGCGCATGCCGCGATCGAGGCGTCGGCGACGCCGGTGTTGGGACGCTAGCCCCTCTCCCCCCGGGAGAGGGGTTGGGGTGAGGGTCCGGGTCGTGCGAAGCGCTACTCGGGCGACAATGGGGGAACTTGGCGGCCACCCGAGGCGTCTTTGCCCGGTTGCCCATCGCGGAGCGTCCGATGAAATCCTCGTTGTTGCTCGCCGCGGGCCTTGCGCTCGCGTCACTCGCGCCGCCGCTCGCGGCCGACGTGCTGCCCGCCGCCGTCGACGGCGAGGCACTGCCGTCGCTCGCGCCGATGCTCGAGCGCGTGACGCCGGCCGTCGTCAACGTCAGCTCGAAAGCGCGCGTGAAGGTGCGCGATCCGTTCGGCAACGATCCGTTCTTCCGGCACTTCTTCGGGCTGCCGAACATGCCGCGCGAGCGCGTGCAGTCCTCGCTCGGCTCGGGTGTCGTCGTCGACGCCGCGCGCGGCTACATCCTGACGAACAACCACGTCATCGACGGTGCCGACGAGATCGAGGTCACGCTGAACGACGGGCGTACGCTGAAGGCCGAGAAGATCGGCGCCGACAAGGATTCGGACGTCGCGGTCATCAAGGTTGCGCCGCAGGGCCTGCGTGCGGTGCCGATGGCCGACTCGACGAAGCTTCGCGTCGGGGATTTCGTCGTCGCGGTCGGCAACCCGTTCGGGCTCGGGCAGTCGGTCACGACCGGCATTGTCTCGGGCCTCGGGCGCACGAACCTGACCGGGTTCGGCGTGCAGAACTTCATCCAGACCGATGCGGCGATCAATCCCGGCAATTCGGGCGGTGCGCTCGTCAACCTGCGGGGTGAGCTCGTCGGGATCAACACGATGATCTTCTCGCCGTCGGGCGGCAACGTCGGGATCGGCTACGCGGTCCCGTCGGCGCTTGCGTCCGACGTCATGCGGCAGCTGCTCGCGCACGGCGAGGTCAAGCGCGGCAATCTCGGGATCGAAACGCAGGCGCTCGATGCCGAGATCGCCGCACTGCTCGACACGAATGCGCCGCGCGGTGCTGTCGTCGTGCGGGTCCGTGATGGTTCGCCCGCGGCCCAGGCCGGCATCGAGCCGGGCGACGTCGTCGTCGCGCTCGACGGCCGGCCGATCGCGGGGCCGCGCGAGTTGTCGAACGCAGAAGCGCTGTTGCCGGTCGGAACGCGCGTGCGGCTCTCGCTCGTGCGCGGGCACGTCGCGCGCGAGGTCACGGCGGAGCTCAAGGCCTCCGTGCTGCGAAAGGCGGACGCGGCCGCGATCGATCCGCGGCTCGCCGGCGCGACGCTGACGGACCTTTCCGACGAAATCCGGCGACGGGGCTATCGCGGCGTGATGATCGCGTCGGTCGCGTCGGGCAGCCGCGCCGCGAAGAACGGCCTCGCGGCCGGCGACATCATCGGCGAGGTCAATCGCGAGGACGTGGACGAGCTCGCTTCGCTCGAAGCGGCATTGAAGCTGCGTCCGGAGCAGTTGATGCTGACGATTGCGCGCAATGGGCGGGCGTATTACGCGCTGGTCGAATAGCGCGCGTCGCCGACGCGACGGGGGCGTGTTCCGGGCCGGGCTGGCCCGGCAACGCTCTCCCGTACAATCGCGCGGATGATCCGCGCCGTCACGCTCGATCTCGACGACACGCTCTGGCCGATCGAGCCGGTGATGCTGCGCTGCGAGTCGGTGCTCGACGCGTGGCTCGGCGAGCATTGCCCCGAAGTCGCGGCGGCCTGGCCGGTCGGCGCGATGCGCGAGCTGCGGGAGCGCGTGTTCCGCGAGAATCCGCACCTCGCGCACGACTTCACCGCGACGCGCAAGCTGTCGCTCGCGCTCGCGTTCGAGCCGCACGGCCGCGGCGAGGAGTGGGTCGAGCGCGCGTTCGAGGTGTTCTACTCCGCGCGCAACGACGTCGAACTCTATCCCGACGCGCTCGACGCGCTGCGCAGCATCGCACGGCGCTGGCCGATCGCGAGCGTCACGAACGGCAATGCAGACCTGCATCGCATCGGGCTCGGCGAGTATTTCGTCGCGAGCGTGACCGCGCGCAACATCGGCGTCGCGAAGCCCGACCCTGCGATCTTCCGCCGCGCCGCGACCTACCTCGACGTGCCCGCGCACGAGATCGCACACGTCGGCGACGACGCCGATCTCGACGTGCGCGGCGCGAAGGCGGCCGGCATGCATGCGATCTGGCTCAACCGCGACGATCGCGCGTGGCCGCTCGACGACGTCGCGCCCGACGTCACGATCACGACGCTCGCCGAGCTCGAGCCGGCGCTCGATCGCCTGCATGCCGGAGCATCCCGATGAGCGAGCGCAGCACAAGGCTGCTCGAACCCCGCGCGACCGGACAGGAGTCCGCATGACGGTGCTGATCGAATCCTCCCAGGACTCGAGCGCGATCCCGCTGACGCCGCTGACCGCCTCGCAATTGCCGAACTGGCTCTCGGCGCAGGCCGAGCCGGTTCGCCGCTGGGTCGAGGCGCTCGGCTTCGTCGCGCGACCCGTGACCTGGTGCGCGATCCCTGCCGACGACGGCGGCATCGCGCGCGTGCTGAGCGGCGTCGCCGCGACGCCGGATCTCTACGCGCTGTCGCACCTTCCGCTCGCGCTGCCCGACGGAGCGTACCGGCTCGATCCGCCGCCCGGCGGCGCACCGATCCAGCCGCCCGAGCGCGACGCGCTCGGCTTCGCGCTCGGCGCATATGCGTTCACGCGCTACCGCGCGCCGAAGCGCGCTGCGGCGCGGCTCGTGCTGCCGCCCGGCGGCGAGCGCGCGCCGATCGAGCGCGCCGCTGCCGCGGTCGCTCGCGTGCGCGATCTCGTCAACACGCCGACCGAGGACATGGGCCCCGCCGAGCTCGAGGCCGCGACGCGCGCGCTCGGCGACGCGCACGGCGCGCGCGTCCACGCGGTCATCGGCGACGAATTGCTCGCGCAGAATTTCCCCGCGATCCACGCGGTCGGCCGCGCGTCGCACCGGGCGCCGCGGCTCATCGCGCTCGAATGGGGCGACGCGGCGCACCCGCGCATCGCGATCATCGGCAAGGGCGTCTGCTTCGATACGGGCGGGCTCGACATCAAGCCGCCCGAGGCGATGCGGTGGATGAAGAAGGACATGGGCGGGGCCGCGCACGCGATCGCGCTCGCGGGCCTCGTCATGGGCGAGCGCTTGCCGGTGCGACTGCAGCTGCTCGTGCCGGCGGTCGAGAACGCGATCGGGCCGAATGCGTTCCGGCCGGGCGAAGTGATCCGCACGCGCGCGGGGATGTCGGTCGAGATCGACAACACCGACGCGGAAGGACGCGTCGTGCTCGGCGATGCGCTGGCCTGCGCGTCGGAATCGAACCCGGTGCTGATGCTCGACTTCGCGACGCTGACGGGGGCTGCGCGCATCGCGCTAGGACCCGAGCTGCCGGCGCTGTTCTCGAACCGCGACGAGGAATCCGCGCGCTTCCACGCCGCGTCGCGCGACACGCAGGATCCGGTCTGGCCGATGCCGCTGTGGAAGCCGTACGGCTCGATGCTCGATTCGATCGTCGCGGACTTCGCCAACAGCGGGCCGTCGCGCATGGCGGGCGCGATCACGGCGGCGCTGTATCTCGATCGCTTCGTGCCGCCGGCAATCCCGTGGCTGCACCTCGACACGTATGCGTGGAACGAGATCGATCGCCCGGGGCGCCCGCGCGGCGGCGAGGCGCTCGGGATGCGCGCGGCGTTCGAGTACCTGCGGCGGCGCTTCGCCTGAGCGGGCGCGTTGTCGCGATCGGGGGTCGGGGCTGAGGCCCCTCCTACAGTGGCGCCGTCCGGTTTCGCGACGGACGGCCGCGCGCGTGGCGCCGTCCTGTATTCGCGCGGTGCTCCAGAATTGCTGTAGGAGGGGCCTCAGCCCCGACGCTTTCCGGCACGAAGGCGCAAAACAAAACGGCCAGCGCGAGGCTGGCCGTTCCGGTGCAATCACGTCGGCAGGAAGGACTTCCCGAAGACGCGCGTTTTCGGTCGTCGCGGTTTCGGCTTCAGCTCCGGGATC
>DATLNY010000431.1:0-5881 GCA_035536495.1 Candidatus Saccharimonadia bacterium
TGCTCGATCCGACAGGGCGCGTGATCTCGTGGAATGCCGGCGCCGCCCGCCTCAAGGGCTACAAGGCGCACGAGATCATCGGCAGGCACTTCTCGACGTTCTACACCGCCGAAGCGAAGGCGACCGGCTGGCCGGCGGTCGAGCTCGAGCGCGCCGCGGCCGACGGCCGCTTCGAGGACGAAGGCTGGCGCGTCCGCAAGGACGGCACGATGTTCTGGGCGAACGTCATCATCACGGCGCTGCGCGGCCCCGGCGGCGAGCTCAGCGGCTTCGCGAAGGTCACGCGCGACCTCACCGAGCGCCGCGAGCACGAAGTCGCGCTGCGCCAGAGCGAGGAGCGGATGCGCCTCGTCATCGAGGGCGTCAAGGACTACGCGATCTTCATGCTCGATCCCGACGGCGTGATCCTGACGTGGAACACCGGCGCGGCGCTGATCAAGGGCTACACCGCGTCGGAAGTCATCGGAACGAATTTCGCGCGCTTCTACCCGCCGGACGCCGCCGCGCGCAAGGAGCCCGAGATCGAGCTCGCGACCGCGAAGCGCATCGGCCGCGCCGAGACCGAAGGCTGGCGCGTCCGCAAGGATGGCCTGTACTTCTGGGCGAACGTCATCATCACGGCGCTGTACGGACCCGACGGCACCCTGCGCGGCTACGCCAAGGTCACGCGCGACATGACCGAGCGCAAGCGCGTCGAGCGGCTCGAGGAAGACGCGCAGCGCATGAACGCATTCCTCGCGATGCTCGCGCACGAGTTGCGCAATCCGCTCGCACCGATCCGCAATGCCGCGAACCTGCTTGCAAGGATGGACGCCGACAAGTCGCGCACCGACTGGGCCGCCGGCGTCATCGAGCGCCAGGTCTCGCACCTCTCGCGCCTCGTCGACGACCTGCTCGACGTCAGCCGCATCACCCAGGGCAAGATCGTCATCGAAAAGGATGTCGTCGAGCTCGCCGACGTCGCCGCGCGCGCCGCGGAGGCGACACGGCCGTACATCGACGCTCGCGGGCACACGCTCGTGCTCGACGTTTCGCCGCCGCACGCGCTCGTCGAGGGCGACCTCGTGAGGCTCGTGCAGGTTGTCTCGAACCTGCTCCACAACGCCGCGAAGTTCACGCCCGACGGCGGGCGCATCGAGCTCAGCGTCACGGGCGGCGAGCGCGCGCAGATCCGCGTGCGCGACAACGGCGAGGGAATTGCGTCGGACCTGCTGCCGCGCGTGTTCGACGTGTTCGCGCAAGGCGAGAGCGGGATCGAGCGCGCGCGCGGCGGCCTGGGTCTCGGCCTCACGATCGCGCGCCAGATCATCGAGCTGCACGGCGGCACGATCCGGGCACGCAGCGCGGGTCCCGGGCAGGGCAGCGAATTCTCGGTCGTGCTCCCGAGCATCGCCGACTCGAAAGCGCGCGGCAGCGACGGATCGAAACGGACGGCGCGCGAATCCTCGGGCCTGCGTGTGCTCGTCGTCGACGACAACGTCGATTCGGCAGTCAGCCTGCGGCTGCTGCTCGAGCTCAGCGGCTACGAGGCCGAAGTCGCGCACGACGGGATCGAAGCGCTCGAGCGTGCCCGGACAATGGTGCCCGATGTCGTCCTGCTCGATATCGGCCTGCCGAAGATGAACGGCTACGACGTCGCGCGCGAAATGCGCGGCGACCCCACGTTGGCCGGCGTGCATCTCATCGCGGTGACCGGCTACGGGCAGGAAGAGGACCGGCGCCTCGCACGCGAGGCCGGCATCGAGGACCACCTCGTCAAGCCGATCGACGCGGACCTGTTGTTCGCGCGTCTCGCCGCGCTCTCGCGCAAGCGCTAGCGCGGCGGTGTCACGCGACGCCGTTGAGCAGCCCCGGGATCACGCGCGACTGGTAGGCGAACGACGGCGTCTGTGCCGGACTGGCGAGCAGTCCGGTGAAGTTGTCGAGGTTCGGGAAGATCTCGAGCAGCCGCGCGCCGTCGTCGACGCCCATCCAGCGTGCGAGCGTCGCGCCGAGCTGGTCGACCGCGAGCGTCGGCAGCATCTGCCCGCGGCTGAAGCTCTCGCCGTTCGGATCGTTCCCCGATACGTCGAGCTCGATCCGCGGATAGCGACCGAACGTATTCCCACCGCCGCTGACCGCACCGGGCCCGCCGACGACGAACTGCACCCCACCCCACGCGTGATCGGTGCCGTTGCCGTTCGAATTGATCGTGCGGCCGAAGTCGCTCATCGTGAACAGCACGACCTCGTCGGCCATCCCGATCGCGGCCATCTCGTTGTAGAACCAGTTGACGGCCTGCGAGAGGCGCTGCAGCAGCAGATGGTGGCCGGTGGCGCCTAGCGAGGTGATCTGCCCGTTGTGCGTGTCGTAGCCGCCGGTGCTGACGTAAAAAACCTGCCGGTTCGCATTGATCGACGCGTAGGGCGGCTCCGGCGCGGGCGCTGCCGGCGGGACGAATCCCGGCCGGCTGATGCGGATCATGCGCGCGACCGAGCGCAGCTGGTCCGCGACCGAGGTGTTGACGGGATAAGCGACCGGGTTGCTCGAAGCCGAGAGCGACGCGATCTCGGCGTTGATGTCGCGCGACAGCACGAGCGAACGGTCGACGATATCGGCGTATTCCGTCGACAGCGGGCTCGGGTAGGCTGCGTTGAGCAGCTCGACCAGCGCGCCGCGGCGCGCCGCTTCGCCCGGCGCGGTGCTGGTCGCGCTGTAGTTCGTCAGCGCGGTCGCCGGCGTCGTCGCGCTCGTCGACATCTGGAACGGGAACACCGGGTCGCCGGAGCCGAAGCGCTCGCCGACGAGGTAGCGCGTCTGCCCGGCGATCGAGATCGCCGGCGGCAGGCCGAGCGTATTGGTGTTCGCGGTGTAGCCCGCGATCATGCCGCCGAAGCCCGTCGTCGTCTGCGTCGTCGTGCTCGAGCCGATGTGCCACAGCGTGGTCTGGTCGTTGTGCGAATAAAGCTGCGGCGGGCGCCGCCGGGTGTTGAACGTCGCGCGCGTGATCGGCTCGCGCAGGGTGCCGATGTTCGGCAACAGCGCGAGGCGACCGGTGTTGTAGAGGCTCGCGAGCTCCGGCGCGAACGGATTGAGGCCGAGGTTGCCGGCGCCGCCGAGCGGGATCGCGGGCGGGAGCGCGCCGGTGACCGGAACGTTCGGAATCGCGAGGCCGGTCGGGTTCGCGGCGCTGTAAAGGCCGTTGCGGGCCGTGACGTAGCGCGCGTGGCTGTACTGGCCGTCCGCGTTCGCGCCGGTCGGAACGAGCAGGTTCCAGGAATCGCTGCCGCCACCGAGGTAGAGGCAGACGATCGCCTTGTAGCCCGAGGTCGCGGATTGCGCGAGCGCGGTACCGAGCAGGTTGAGCTTCGGCACGAACGAGCTGACACCGCCGGCGGCGACGAGGCAGCCGGCGTTGCGCAGGAAGTCGCGGCGGGAGTGCTTGCGGTAGTCGGTCATCGTCGTGGCCTCAGCGCTGCGCCGCGTAGTCGGGTGAGATCGCGATCAGGTGGATCAGGTAGAGGATCCTGCGGCGCCGCGCGTCCGTGCTGGTGCCGAGCGCGGACAAGCCGCACTGCAGCAGGTTGTAGAGCGTGCCCTTCATGCCCGAATTGCCGCTGCACGACGGCGCATTCGGCAGCGCGCCGGACATGCGCCCGTCCATGAGCCTCAAGTTGAGCTCCTCGACCAGCGCGACCGGATCCGCGGGCAGGGCGTCGAGGACCGCAGGCGGGATGTAGGCGCGGTCGCTGTTCGTGCCGGTGCCGGTCGACGGCGGCTGGACGAACGCCCCGCTGCAGTTGTTGCCGCCGCCGCCGTAAGCGGTGCAGATTCGCGTGAACAGGTCGTTGGCGGTCTGCGTCGACGTGTTCTCGTTGATGATCTGGAATTCGGGCGAGTAGAGGCCGGCGGTTTCGATCGCACCGGGCTGGCGGTAATCGGGCTCGTAGAAATTGAACACCGACGGTGCGCCGAGCGGCCGCTGGAAATACGCGCGTTCGGGGTTCGGGACGCCCCAGCGCCGTCCGTCGGCCGCGACGGCGCCGAACGACCGCCACACGTGCACGAGCTTGAGCATCGGCTCCCGCACGCGACCAGCGCTGGGGCTCGCGGGCTCGGCGCGCGCCTCGGCATCGAGCAGCACGGCCTTGATCGTCGCGCGCAGGTCGCCGCGCGCGCCGCCGTTGCCGTCGAACACGCGCGCGACCCGCTCGATGTAGGCCGGGCTGGGATTGCTCGTCACGAAACGCTGGATCAGCTGCCGCGCGACCATCGCCGCGGTGTTCGGCTCGGCGAACAGCACGTCGACGGCGTTGGCGAGGGACTGGTCGCAGTAGTCGAGGCACTGCTGCCGCTGCGTGTCGTTCAATGCGCCGGACTGGCAGTTGACGGCCTGGTCGCGCGGCGCGCCGGAATTGATCTCGGCGATCGTGGAAAGCACCGCGCCCGCAAGGGTCAGCGCCTTGTCGTCCGAGGGCGTACCGGCAGGAATCATCGCGCTCGCCGCGGGGCTCAGCGTGGCGTTGACCGGCGGCGTGCCGGGGCTCGCGCCCGGCAGCTGGAAGCCGTCGATGTCGCGGCCGGTGTCGTGGTAGCGCGGATAGCACACCAACGGCTCGTAGCGGTCGGGGTGGGCGACGTCGTCCTGGCCGGTCACGGTCAGGCGCGGCGGGGTCGCGAAGAAGTTCGTGGTCGAGAAGTTGCAGGCCACGCCGACGCAGTTGCAGTTGCGCAGGATCGGCTGTCCCGCGACGAGCCGCGTGCCGCTGCACGCGTGCCCGAGGCCGGTGAACACACGCGCCATCGTAGTGATCATCTGCTGGTTGTAGGTCGCGACGGGCCCCGGCAGCGGCGAGAAATCGAGATTGCGCATCACGAGCCCCACCGAGAACAGCTGCATGACCTCGCGCGCGTAGTTCTCGTCGGGCTGGGTGCCGCTGTTCTGCGTGCCGTAGCTGGAGATCGTGAAGGCCGGCGGCGTCCCGGTCTGGGTGAAAACCGGGTCGAGCTCGAACTTGCGGTTGCGCAGGCTCGTGAGGTAGCGGCCCATCATCGGCGAGCGCGTCGCCTCCGACAGCAGCGTGCGGTAATTGCCGAACGCGTTGCGAACGAGCAGGTCGTTCCACTCGGCCATCATGATCGTTTCGTCGTTGAGCGCGGCGTCCTGGTCGGAAACGACGACGATCTGGGACAGCGCGTAGGCGAGTTTCTGGCGCAACTGGTCGGGGGCGGTCGCTGCGGTGCCGAACCACCGATGCACGCGCTGCGCCTGGTCGAGCGCGCGTCCCGCGAGGTTCTCCGTGGTTGCGAGCTGCTCGAGGAACGGGCGCGCGAGCGTTGCCGGCGCGGCGAACTGCGTGTCGATCCAGGTTTCGAACGACTGCTGGCGCAGCGCGTCGATCTCCGCACGTGTCGCGCCGAACGTTGCCTGGTTGAGGAAGCGCGCGGCCTCCGCGTCACTCTGCGCGATGAGGTATTCGTTCTCGAAGCCGCCGCCGGGACCGCCGAAAATCGGGTCCTGCGCGTGCGCCGTAGTCGCACCGACACACAACGCGAACGCCGCAAGCGGCCTCGCGCCCCACCAATCCTTGCCGATCATGCCGATGCCCCCGAGTGCGACCCCGCGCAGTTTCGCCGACTCGCGCGCAGGCCGTTGTGATCGCCGCCACATCGAAATCGTGAGGTGCGTCGCTACGTAGCGCCGCTGGTGCCGAGGTTCAGCGCAGGTCCCGCGCTCTCACGGTTCGAAGCTTGCGCGGAAACAACGCGGCGGGTCGCGCCGCGCCGACTGCATTCGGACGAACGGTAGCGGCCGAGCGCCCGGTCGGCGCGCGTCGCGCGGGCACCACGGGGTCACGCCGCGGTCGCGACAATCAGACGCAATTCGACCGCGGCGAGGTGC
>DATLNY010000432.1:0-6942 GCA_035536495.1 Candidatus Saccharimonadia bacterium
TCGACCACGTCGATCGTCGGATTCGTCCTCGCGTGCGTAGTCGCTTCGCCGCAAGCATCCGATCTCGAGTGGCGGACGCTGCTCGAAACCGGCGGCGCAACCCGGCCATTTCCGCATCCGACCGCCCAGGCGACGGAAGACGGGGGCTTCGAGGTATCGGGGCGCACGAGCGGCGGCGAGTGGCTCGCGCGCTTCGACGCCGAAGGTCGCCTGCTCCAGCGCCGCCGCGTCGCGCGCGCCGGCGTGCGCGGCGCGAACGTTCTCGGCGCCGAATCCCTCGCGAGCCCAACGCGCTCCAACGTACCTATCCCGATCGAGTGGCAATGCCAGGTCGAGCGCACGACGGCGGGGCTCGTCCGAATGCACCTCGGCGCCGTGCCCGCGGGGCCCTACGGCCACGCGTCCGTCGACGGGAAGCTCGACCCATTCGCACCGCTCAAGCCGCCGCTTTACTGGCTCGGGCGCGATTGCCGCGTTTCGCCGATGCCCGACACGGGCGCCGCGCAGATCCTGCAGCTGCACCACGATCCCGTCCGCGACGGCGTTTTCGCCGTCCTCGGCGACGCCAATCGCACGGCGACCGAGCTCGTCTACGTCGACCGCAGCCGGGTGCACTGGCGCCGCGCGCTCGGCACCGACGCGCACGTCGTGCACATCGACGAAGCCGGAATCCTGCAAGGCGAGCGATCGTCGAACGGCAAGCCCGCGCTATTGCGCATCCTGCGCGACGGCCGCGTCGCCTGGCGCGTCGAGGACGCGATCTTCCTCGCGATCCTGCCGGACTCTATCGCGGTACTCCGCGACCTCGGTGCGACCGGGACGCCTACGACGCTCGCCACGCTCGGCCCCGACGGCCGCGAGCGATCGCGCTCGCGCATCGCGGAGGAATTCACCTCGATGCGCGCGCTCGGTTACGACGCCGCGGGCAACGACCTCGTGCTCGACGCGAACGCGTCGGGATTTCCCAGGGCGCGCGCGGTGGTCGCGATCGATCTCGCACGAGGCACGGTGGACGCGCGGATTCCGATACGGGGCCTCGAGGAGCCGCGAGCGCGTCTGCGCGATGGCGCGATCCTGGTCGAGCAGGTCGGACTCTACGCGGTGCACGAGCGATACACGTTGCGGACGCCGACGACAACGCGCGACCTCGCGACGCCGGACTTCCTGCCGGCGCACGTTCCCCCGGTCGCGCTGTGGCGGGCCGGCGGTCGCGCGATCCTCGTCGAGTCGCGGACATCGCTGCACCGCGTGGAGGACGACGGCCGCGTCGCGTGGCAGGTTCCGTCGCCGCGAGGCGTGCTGCGTGTCGAGCTGCCCGGCGAAATCTGCGGCGTCGTAACCGATGCGGGGCAGCACGCTTCGTTGGACTGCCGGTCCGTCGCGACGGGAACCACGCGCGTCGCCGCGCTGAACCTCGGCATGCGCGTCGAAACCGCTCTCGGCGACGGCAGTCTCATCCACTTCGCCGGCCGAACCGCGGCGGGGTGGCGATTCGCCACGGCGACAGCGGCCGGCGACGTCGTCGCGGCACGCGACGTGACGACCGACGGGTTCGCCTTCGTCGCGGGCAGCTCGCCGGTCGGCGACGTTTACCTCGCCGTCCAGAACCGTCCGACCGTCGCTTACGACCGGCTCGGCGAGCGGCGCTGGTCGCTCGATACCACGACGCTCGGCGGTCACGTCGGCGAACTGCTCGGCACGCGTGACGGCGGTGCGCTCGTTCGCTTCGCCTACGACCGAACCTTCAAGCCCGGCGTCGCCCGGATCGAGCGCGACGGACGCGTACGCTGGCGCATCGAAGCCGCCGGATACACGCAACTCGACGCCGTGGGCGACGACTGGCTGCTTTCGACCAGGGAAGCGGGGATCGAGCGGCGTGCGGACCGCGACGGCGCGCTGGTCTGGCGCAGCGAGCCCGCGGCAGGTTTCCGCCTCGTCGTTGCGGTCGCGCCGGACGCCCGCACCTTCGCGGCTGGGCCGTGTTGCGCGCAATCCTCGCCGTACGGCCGGTATGCCGGCGACGTCTGGTGGCACGACGCGGCGACCGGTGCGCGACTCGGTGCGATGCCGAGCGCAGATGCGCCCTCCGACGACTACTTCGCACGGCCGCGCTTCGCCTTCGACGAGGCCGGCCGGCTGATTCGCGTCCACGCCGAGCTCGATGCGGCGAGCGGCCGCCTCGTGGTCGAACGCCACGCGCTTCGCACCGCCCCGGGCGCCTCGCTGGCCCGCACGCACGCGCGCGGTCTGTGGCGCGCCTCCCAGCTCGATGGCCAGGCACTGCACGTGTCGGTCGATTCGCGCGGCAACGTCGACGGCCGCTGGTTCACCTTCTCGCTCGTGCGTGCAAACGATCCAGGCGAACAGCGCTGGTTCCGCCTGACCGGCGCGGCGCACGGCGAACGCCTCGAGCTCGCGATCGAGGCTCCCCTCGACGCCGGGTTCGCCGGCGGCGACGCGGGCTATCGGCGCGTCGGTACGGCGCACTGGCGCCAGCTCGAGTGCGCGCGCGCCGAAATCGAGTACCGGTTCACGGGCACGCTCGGCGACGTCTCGGGCCGTGCGATCCTCGAGCGCGCCGACGCATCGTCGTGCAGCGACGACGTGCGCGTCGCGGCGGCGCCCGAAGTGGAGCTCTGGTCCGACACGAGCGGCGCGGGCCGCGCGCTCGCGCTTGCGTTCGATCGCTCCGGGACCGGCGCAGCGTTCGGTCTCTGGCCCACCTGGGCGCCGACTGCGGACGGTGGCGCGTGCGCGACGCAGTTGCTCACGCTCGCGATCGATGCGCGCGGCGAAGTCGAGATCCACCGCACGCTGCGCGGGCGCTTCGAGGACGGCCCCACGTCCAACACGTGGCGCGTCGGACGCGGTCGTTTCGTGTCGCACGGATGCGACCGCGCGACGCTCGAGTTCGCGTTCGACGACGACGAGATCGCGGAGCCGTTTCGCTCGCAACGCGGTACGCTGTCCCTAGATCGCCGCGGCGCGTGTCGATGACGCCACTCGCGAAAGACCGGTCGCCAGACCGCGCTCAACGCATTCGGCGGCGGTAGCACGACCACGCTGGGCTTGCGAATCGGCTAGCCTGCACGGCCGTGTCGATACCGCCTTCCAACGCCGGCCGGCTCGCCCGCTTCGGCCGCGCGATCGCCCTGCCCCGCGCCGACCTGCCGCGCGCGATGGCACTGATGGTGATCAGCGCGGTGCTGTTCGGCTTCATGGCGATCACGATCCGCTATGCGTCGCGGCAGCTGCACGCGTTCGAGATCGCGTTCTTCCGCAACGTGTTCGGGTTCGTGTTCGCGCTGCCGCTGCTGTTCCGGCACGGGCTGTCGATCCTCAAGACCGAGAAGCTGCCGCTCTATTTCCTGCGCTGCGTGATCGGCATCGTCTCGATGCTCGCGGGCTTCTGGGCGATCGTGAACCTGCCGCTCGCGCAGGCCGTCGCGTTGTCGTATTCGACGCCGCTGTTCGTGACGATCATGGCGGTGCTCGTGCTCGGCGAGGTCGTGCGCGCGCGGCGCTGGACGGCCGTCGCGCTCGGCTTCCTCGGCGTGCTCGTGATCGTGCGGCCGTGGGGGCATGACTTCACGGCGGGTGCGCTCGTGGCGCTGCTCGCGGCCGCGATGAGCGCATCGGTCGCGATCAGCATCAAGTTCCTCTCGCGCACCGAGAAGCCCGATGCGATCGTGCTCTACACGACGATGATCTGGGTGCCGCTGTCGTTCGTGCCGGCGCTGCTCTACTGGAAATGGCCGAACCTCGAGTCCTGGTTCTGGGTCATCCTCGCGGGCCTTTTCGGCACGCTCGCGCACATGTGCTGGACGCGCGCGCTGAAGCTCGGCGACGCGTCGGCGCTGACGCCGATCCACTTCCTGCAGCTGCCGATCGTCGCGGTGCTCGCGTACCTGCTGTTCGGCGAGGCGATCGACCGGTACACCGTCATCGGCGCGCTGATCATCTTCGGATCGAACGTCTACATCGCGCGGCGCGAGGCGCAGATCGACCGCCGCACCGTCACCGATCCCGAGATCAGCGCGGAATCGCCGCCGCCGCGCTAAGGTGCGCGCGGTTCCGGCGAGTCGAGGCGATGGCAGGCATACCGACGATCGACGTGATGATCTCGAGCCGCTCGGCCGCGCCGGCGTTCGGCGGCACGCCGATCGCGGCGCTGCGCACGCGGCTGCGCGAGCGCCTCGAGGGGCTCGGTCTCGCCGGCAATCGCGTGTTCGACGTCTGGATCCACGAGCTCGACGTCGCGCCGACCGCGCAGCGCTCGATCCTCGAAGCGTCGCTCGAGCGCATCGCACGCGCCGACATCGTGCTCGTGCTCTACAACGGCGAGGCCGGCAGCTCGGCGGGCGACGCCGAGATCGGCATCTGCCACGCCGAGTTGCGCGAAGCGCTCGCGCGGCGGCGCGAGCTCGTCACCCTGATCGCACTCGAGCCGGTCGCGCCGCCGCAGACCGCGCGTGACCGCGCATTCCAGGCATTCGTTGCGCGCCAGCAGTTGCTGTGGCAACGCGCGCACGACGAAGCCGAGTTGTTCGAGGTCGCAACCCGCGTCGTGCACCAGCGCGTCGCTGAGCTCGCGAAACGCGGTGCGAGCATCGGTGCCGGCCGCATCGACCGCGGCACCGCGCTCGACTGGGCGCGGCTCGAGCCGGCGCAGCGCGGGCGCGCGATGCGCCACGCATTGCGCGACGCGCTCGGCGGCGTCGAGACCGAAGTCGGCGGCGACGTGCGCGTCGCGACGCTGCTGTCGGCGTCGCTGCTGTTCCGCCTCACGGCAGCACCCGCCCCGCTCTCGGCCGCATCGGTGCGTGACCACATCGCCGAGGGTCATCGCCGCGACCATCTGCTGGTGCCGCATCTCGCCGCCGAGCGGGCACTGGGACCGATCCATCTCGTTGCGTGCCACCGCGGCGTCACGGAGGCCCAGGCGGTCCGCCTCGTCGGTTCACCCGACGCGATCGCGATCGCCTCCGACTTCGGCGTGCTCGCAAGCGACGAGGTCACGAAGGTGCAGCTCGTGCTCCTCGCGCGCTGCCACGACGCCGCCTCGACCCAGCTTGCGATGCGACGCTTCCGCGAATGGCTCGTCGCGACCGACGAGGGCGAGCATGTCGAGCGGCGCGCGCTCGCGCGGCGCGACATCGTCGAGGCGATCGCTCGGCACGGCACCATTGCTCGCTGATACTTTTACGCTACGGCGTGCCCGATCCCGCTCGCAGCGCGCCGCTTTCCCGCACGCGCGAAATCGGCGGGCCGGACCTCGATCCGCACGCCCTCGTCCCGAAACGCTCACAGACAGGGATGTCTGTGAGCAGCCTCCATGGATGGATTCACGGCGTGTTTCGGGACGAGGGCGTGCGGAGCGAGGTCCGGAGGCGGCGGACCACGAGGGCGATCTAGGCCCGACACGCAAAATGGATTCCCGCTTGCGCGGGAATGACGTTGTGTCGGGGAGGCGCTGGGTCCCGGCCTTCGCCGGGATGACGCCCTTGTGGGTGGTGGAGTCAGGCGCTGGGTCCCGGCTTTCGCCGGGATGACGTCCTCGTGGGCGTCTGCGCCCTGGTGGGCGACTAGGCGCGCTGCACGTAGCGTCGGGCGACGTAGTCGTCGACGAGGGCGACGAAGTCGCGCGCGATGTGGTCGCCGCGCAGCGTCAGTGCCTTCTCGCCGTCGATGAAGACCGGTGCGGCCGGCGCCTCGCCGGTGCCGGGCAGCGAGATGCCGATGTTCGCGTGCTTCGACTCGCCCGGGCCGTTGACGACGCAGCCCATCACCGCGAGCGTGAGGTTCTCGACGCCGTCGTACTTGACGCGCCATTCGGGCATGCGCGCGCGCACGTGGTCCTGCACGGACTTCGCGAGCTCTTGGAACAGCGTGCTCGTCGTGCGGCCGCAGCCCGGGCACGCGGTCACGAGCGGCGTGAACGCCCGCAGGCCCATCGTCTGCAGCAGCTCCTGCGCGACGATGACCTCGCGCGTGCGCGATTCCTGCGGCTCGGGCGTCAGCGAGATGCGGATCGTGTCGCCGATGCCTTCGGCGAGCAGCACCGACAGCGCCGCGGTCGACGCGACAATGCCTTTCGAGCCCATGCCGGCCTCGGTGAGGCCGAGATGTAGTGCGCGATCCGTGCGGACCGACAGCTCCCGGTAGGTCGCGACGAGCTCCTGCACGCCGGACACCTTGCACGACAGCACGATGCGCTCGCGCGCCATCCCGAGCGCCTCGGCCCGGTCGGCGGAATCGAGCGCCGAACGGATGAGGGCCTCGCGCGCGACGCGGCCCGCGTCCCACGGTTCCGGGCGCGCGTGGTTCTCGTCCATCAGCGTCGCAAGCAGGCCCTGGTCGAGCGAGCCCCAGTTCGCACCGATGCGCACCGGCTTGTCGTGGCGCAGCGCGATCTCGACGATCGCGGAGAACTGCGCATCCTTCTTGCGGCCGAAGCCGACGTTGCCGGGATTGATGCGGTACTTCGCGAGCGCGACCGCGCACGCGGGCTCGTTCGCGAGCAGCTGGTGTCCGTTGTAGTGGAAGTCACCGATGAGCGGCACGCCGCATCCCGACATGTCGAGCCGCTCGCGGATCCGCGGCACGGCCGCGGCCGCCTCGGGCGTGTTGACGGTGATGCGCACGAGCTCCGAGCCCGCACGCGCGAGCTCGGCGACCTGCTTCGTCGTCGATGCGACGTCGGCGGTGTCGGTGTTCGTCATCGACTGCACGACGACCGGGGCGCCGCCGCCGACGACGACGTGCCCGATCGCTACGGCGCGCGTCGGCTTGCGGGGAATGAACGGCATCGCGGCATTTTCGCATGCCGGACGGCGCGGGGGCCGCCAGTATCGAGCTGTATGTTTGCAGGCACTGGGTCCCGGCCTTCGCCGGGATGACGCCAGTTTCCGGCTTGGCTCAGCCCGCGGCGTGCTCGAGCTC
>DATLNY010000433.1:0-3995 GCA_035536495.1 Candidatus Saccharimonadia bacterium
CGCCGATCAGTCTCGCCACGGCCGCGCGCGCCGCTTCGTATGCGGCGGTCATGTCCGATGAGCGCTTGTAGATGCCGCGGTGAACCGTCGCGTAATCGCGCGCATAGGCGTTGGCGATCGCGTCGATCACCGCTTGCGGCTTCTGCGCGGTCGCGGCGCTGTCGAGATAATGCCAGCCGGCGATCGCCGGGAACTGGCCGCGGACATCGAGCGAGGAATTGATGCGCGTCTCGACGTTCATGCGATCGCCCTCAGTGCCGCGCGCGCCAGGTCGCGGATCGGTTCGCCGGCCGGCGCGTCGTCCCACAGTCCCATGACGAAGCCTTCGAGCAGCAGCGCGCGTGCGGTCGCCGGATCGAGTGCGCGCGACATCGCGTAGAACAATTGGTCCGCATCAAGCTCGCCGACCGACGCGCCGTGCGCGCACTTGACGTCGTCGGCAAAGATCTCGAGCTCGGGCTTGCAATTGGCCATCGCGCCGCGGTCGAGCAGCAGGGCTTTCACCGATTGCTCGGCGTCGGTCTTCTGCGCGTCGCGCGCGACCTCGACCTTGCCGAGATAGGTGCCGACAGCCTTGCCGCCGAGCACCGAGCGCACCGTCTGCCGGCTGCGGCCGCGCTGGCCGTCATGGCGGACGTTGGTGACGATCTCGAGGTTCGACGAGCCGCCGCCGATGTTGGCGCCGAACAATTCGAAATCCGCGTCATCGGCAAGAGTTACGCCGAGCTCGATCCGCCCGTAATGCGCGGCGGTGTTGAGCGCGAAGATCCGCGCCTTCGCGCCTTCGCCAAGCACCAGTTGCACGCGCCGAACCTGGACCTCGTCCGTACCCGGCACCCACACCTGTTCGACGCTTTGCCCCGGAAGCACTGCGATGCTTTCCGGCTCGGCGAGCTGCTCCCAGATTGGCTGCAGCGCTTCGAGGTCGGCGTAGCGCCATTGCTCCTGCTTGCGGGTGGGGAAGGGCGCGCTCATGCCGCCGCCTCCGCATAGCCTTCGAGCTCCAGCTCGTGCGCCAGTTCCGGCCCGCCGCTGCGCACGATCTTCCCGCGCGACAGCACGTGCACCTTGTCCGGCTTTACGTAATCGAGCAGCCGCTGATAATGGGTGATCAGAAGCACCGCCTTGTCGGGCGCCCGCATGATCCGGTTGATGCCCGCGCCGACCGTCCGCAACGCGTCGATGTCGAGCCCGCTGTCGGTCTCGTCGAGCACCGCGAAGCGTGGGCCCATGATCCCCATCTGCACCATCTCGCTGCGCTTCTTCTCGCCGCCCGAGAAGCCGACGTTGACCGATCGTTTGAGCATCTCGACGTCCATGCCGAGCGCCGTTGCCTGCTCGCGCGCGAGGCGGATGAACTCGGCACCGCTGAGCTCGTCCTCGCCGCGGGCACGCCGCTGCGCGTTCAGGCTTTCGCGCAGGAACTGGAGCATCGACACGCCGGGGATCTCGACCGGGTACTGAAAGCCGAGGAACAGCCCAGCCGCGGCGCGCTCGTGCGGCTCCATCGCCAGCAGGTCGCGCGCCTCGAAGCGGACGCTGCCTTCGCTGACCTCATACCCCGGTCGCCCGGCAAGCACATACGCCAGCGTTGACTTGCCCGACCCGTTCGGCCCCATGATCGCGTGCACCTCGCCCGCCGGCACGGCGAGGCTGACCCCGTTGAGGATCGGTTTTTCGGCGACGGTCGCGTGGAGGTTGTCGATTTTCAACATCATGTTGTCCCGGAATTCTTGAGTATTCCGCGCATCAGAGTGTCCATCGCGAGGTTGGGCCGCTCGTATTCGATGATGTCGACCGCGTTCTCCATATCCTGCGCGATCATCAGCAGAGTGATGGAGGATTGCGGAGGCAGCGCCTCATTGTGCGATTGGAAGCGCTCCTCGTAAATCGCGAGCGCCTTGCGCGCATCCTCGAGGCGCCCCCGGAAATTGTCGAGGTCGAGCCTGGGAGGCCACGGGCCTTGGTGCTTGGCGCGGATCGGTGTCAGTTCGTCGATATGCTGCTGCACGGCGTCGGCCAGGCTCGAGGCACTCGCATGCAGCGCAAGCTGGCTCTCGCGGACGGATGGCTCGAACGTCTCCCCTTCCGACCGCGCACTCCACAAATGCTGTCGGCCGATCAGGATCGCGCTGAACGCGTCGATGTCCACCGTGATCGCGGCGATGAAGCCGTCGAGGATTTCGATGTTCTTGTCGACGGCGTCCGGAAGAGTCTTTGCGGCCACGATCTTGTGCGACAGGTCAAGAAGTTCGCGCGCCTTGGCGAGGCGCTCGACCGCCTTGACCCGCTCCGGGCTGTCAAACCAGGCTTCGGGGAATTGCTGGCGAAGCTGCGGGAAATTTGCCGCCGCGCGCTCGGCTGCCGAGAGCCGCTCTTCGAGCTCCCTCAGCTTCTGCTTCTGGGCTTCGAATCTCTTGTCGCCGCCGAACCGTCCGAACATTACCCAACGCTCCCTTCAAGGCTGATCCCGAGCAGCTTTTGCGCCTCGACCGCGAACTCCATCGGCAATTGCTTGAGCACCTCGCGCGCGAAGCCGTTGACGATCAGCGCCACCGCGCTTTCGGAGTCGAGCCCGCGGATCATCGCGTAGAACCACTGGTCGTCGCTGATCTTCGAGGTCGTCGCTTCGTGCTCGATCTGCGCGGTCGGGTTCCTGACCTCGATGTACGGCACGGTGTGGGCGCCGCACTTGTCGCCCAGGAGCAAGGAATCGCACTGGGTGAAGTTGCGCACGTTCTCGGCGCCGGGAAGCACTTTCACCAGCCCGCGATAGGTGTTGTTGCTGCGCCCCGCGCTGATGCCTTTCGAGACGATCGTCGAGCGCGTGTTCGCGCCGATGTGCACCATCTTGGTGCCGGTGTCGGCCTGCTGCCGGTTGTTGGTCAGAGCGACCGAATAGAATTCGCCGACGCTGCCTTCGCCCTTCAAAATGCAGCTCGGATATTTCCAGGTGATCGCGCTCCCGGTCTCGACCTGCGTCCAGCTGACCTTGCTCCGCGCTCCGGAGCACAGCGCGCGCTTGGTGACGAAGTTGAGGATCCCGCCGCGCCCCTCGGCGTCGCCCGGGTACCAGTTCTGGACGGTCGAGTATTTTACCTCGGCATCCTCGTGCGCGAAGATCTCGACGACCGCCGCGTGCAGCTGGTTCTCGTCGCGCATCGGCGCCGTGCAACCCTCCAGATAGGAGACGTACGATCCCTTCTCGGCAACAATGAGCGTGCGCTCGAACTGGCCGGTGTTCTCCGCGTTGATGCGGAAATAGGTGCTCAGTTCCATCGGGCAGCGGACGCCCTCGGGCACATAGACGAAGGTGCCGTCGGAAAAGACCGCGCTGTTCAGGCAGGCGAAGTAGTTGTCGCGCTGCGGGACGACCGATCCCAGATATTTCCGGACCAGCTCGGGGTGCTCGCGGATCGCCTCGGAAATGCTGAGGAAGATGACTCCCGCCTTTTTCAATTCGTCGCGGAAAGTCGTTGCGACCGAGACGCTGTCGAACACCGCGTCGACCGCGACCTTGCGCGCGCCCTCGACGCCGGCGAGCACCTTCTGCTCCTCGATCGGAATGCCGAGTTTCTCGTAGGTGCGGCGGATCTCGGGGTCGAGCTCGTCGAGCGACGCGAGCTTCGGCCGCTTCTTCGGCTCGGCGTAATAATATGCGTCCTGGTAATTGATGACCGGCAGGTCGAGCTTCGCCCAGCTGACCTCCTCCATTTCGAGCCAAGCGCGATAGGCCTTCAGGCGCCATTCGAGCATCCACTCGGGCTCGCCTTTCTTGCCCGAGATGAAGCGGACCGTGTCCTCGTCCAGGCCCTTGGGCGCGAACTCCTGCTCGACGTCGGAGACGAAGCCCCACTCATAGTCGCGGGCGACGGCCTCGTGGACCTCGGGATTGCGGATGTCGTCCATCATCGCCCGCTCGCCAACGACTGGAGTTTGACCGCATCGAGCGCGCCGCGCACCGCGTTGCTGACGATGCCCATATGCGGCTTGAC